>NZ_JBIDBS010000002.1:175501-447012 GCF_043204165.1 Streptomyces sp. NPDC047982
CCCCCCCCCCCCCCCCCCCCCCGCCCCCCCCCCCCCCCCCGCCGGCCCCCCCCCCCCGCCCCCCGCCGCCCCCCCGCGCCCCCCCCGCCCCCCCCCCCCCCCCCCCCCCCCCCCCCCCCCCCTCACCTATGCGCGTGGTGCGGTCAGAGCTTGGTGCGGGACGTGTTGTAGAGCTTGGCGGTCAGGGCGGCCAGTGAGTCCTGGGGCATGCCCTTGCCGGCCATGGAGAGCTTCAGGTCGATGCCGACGACGGTGCCGACCGTGCTGTAGTCGGCCCAGACGCAGATGGGGACCGTGAACTCCTTCGGGCCGTTCTGGGGGGTGCCGTCGCCCTTCTTGTTGGTCACCTTCATGTCCTGGCACTTCATCAGCGCGCCCTCGAAGCCCGCCGGGGTGACCGCCCTGGGGCTGCCGTCGAGCTCGGCCTCCATGTCCTCGTCGCCCTTCTTGTACAGCGACTCGGCGTCGGTGAAGGCGCTGTTGATGACCTTCGCGGGGTCGGTGACCTCACCCCAGATGCCCGAGAAGGTCAGGGTCTTCATGTTCATCAGGTCGCTCTCGGAACCGGACTGGTACGAAGTGAGGACCTGCTGGGGTTTCTTGATGCCCAGACCCTCCGCCTTGGTCTTGGCCTCGCCGGTCAGCGGGCCCCCGGCCTGTGCCGAGTCGGAGGGGTCCTTCTTGTAGTCGTCCACCGACTCCGGCGGCGTGATCTTGTATCCCTTGGTGGAGTCCGCGACATCGCTGTTGCTCGCGCCGCCGCTGCCCCACAGTACGAAGTACGCCCCGCCGCCGATGACCGCGAGCGCCAGCACGATGCCGCCGACGACCAGGCCCGTCTTCTTCTTCGGCTGGGGCGGCGGCACCGGCATCTGGCCACCGTAAGGGGCCTGGCCGTAGGGGGGAGCGGGCGGCTGCTGGCCGTAGGGGCCGGGCTGCTGGGGCGGCTGCGGGGGGACGCCCTGCGGGCCCGGGGCCTGCTGCGGGTAGCCGTAACCGGGCTGGCCCTGCGGGGGCTGCCCGTACGGACCCGGCTGCTGGCCGTAGGGGCCGGGCTGGCCCTGCGCCGGCTGAGCCCCGTAGGGGTTGGGCTGACCCTGCGGAGGCTGCTGGCCGTACGGGCCGGGCTGGTTGTGGCTCATGTGCGGTGTCCCCTGTTCGGAAGTACTCACCGGAGTGCTGTGGACTGCTTATGGGTTCCGAACATCTTGACGGAAAGGGCGCCCAGATGGGCGATCGGAAGGCGCACCGTTACGGAACAAACCGGTTTCGGAGCACGAGTGCGACAGCCGTAAACTGTCCCCCGTGACCGAGAAGACTCAGCAGACGCCAGCCAGCAACCCCGAACTGCCGACCCAGTACGCACCGGCCGAGGTAGAGGGGAAGCTGTATGAGCGCTGGGTGGAACGGGGTTACTTCGAGGCCGACGAGCACAGCGAGAAGCCGCCGTACTCCATCGTCATCCCCCCGCCGAACGTCACGGGAAGCCTGCACCTCGGGCACGCTTTCGAGCACACGCTGATCGACGCCCTCACGCGTCGCAAGCGCATGCAGGGCCACGAGACCCTGTGGCAGCCGGGCATGGACCACGCCGGCATCGCCACCCAGAACGTCGTCGAGCGCGAGCTGGGCAAGGAGGGCAAGTCCCGCCACGACCTCGGCCGCGAGGCCTTCGTCGAGCGCGTCTGGAAGTGGAAGAACGAGTCCGGCGGACAGATCTCCGGCCAGATGCGCCGTCTGGGTGACGGCGTCGCCTGGTCCCGCGAGCGCTTCACCATGGACGAGGGTCTGTCCCAGGCCGTCCAGACCATCTTCAAGCGGCTCTACGACGACGAGCTGATCTACCGCGCCGAGCGCATCATCAACTGGTGCCCCCGCTGTCTGACCGCCATCTCCGACATCGAGGTCGAGTACCAGGACGACGACGGCGAGCTCGTCTCCATGAAGTACGGCGACGGGGACGACGCCATCGTCGTCGCCACCACCCGCGCCGAGACCATGCTCGGTGACACGGCCGTCGCCGTCCATCCCGAGGACGAGCGCTACCGGCACCTGATCGGCAAGCTCATCAAGCTGCCGCTGACCGACCGTTCCATCCCGGTCGTCGCGGACGAGCACGTCGACCCCGAGTTCGGGACCGGCGCCGTCAAGGTCACCCCCGCCCACGACCCGAACGACTTCGAGATCGGCCAGCGCCACGACCTGCCGTCCATCTCCGTGATGGACGAGCACGCCGTCATCACCACCCCGGGCCCCTTCCAGGGCCTGGACCGTCTGGAGGCCCGCTCGGCGATCGTCGGCGCCCTGCGCGCCGAGGGCCGGATCGTCGCCGAGAAGCGGCCGTACGTCCACTCCGTCGGCCACTGCTCGCGCTGCAAGACCACCATCGAGCCCCGCCTGTCGCTCCAGTGGTGGGTCAAGGTCGGCCCGCTCGCCAAGGCCGCCGGCGACGCGGTCCGCGACGGCAAGGTCGCGATCCATCCGCAGGAGATGGAGAAGCGCTACTTCGACTGGGTCGACAACCTCCACGACTGGTGCATCTCGCGGCAGTTGTGGTGGGGCCACCGCATCCCCGTCTGGTACGGCCCGAACGGCGAGGTCGTCTGTGTCGGACCCGACGACGAGATCCCCACGGGCGAGGGCTGGACGCAGGACAGCGACGTCCTGGACACCTGGTTCTCCTCCGGCCTCTGGCCGTTCTCCACGCTCGGCTGGCCGGAGAAGACCGACAGCCTCGCGAAGTTCTACCCGAACTCCGTCCTGGTCACCGGCTACGACATCCTCTTCTTCTGGGTCGCCCGGATGATGATGTTCGGCCTGTACGTCAACGACGGCGTCCCGCCGTTCCACACCATCGTCCTGCACGGCATGGTCCGCGACGAGTTCGGCAAGAAGATGTCGAAGTCCTTCGGCAACGCGGTCAACCCGCTGGACTGGATGGACAAGTACGGCTCCGACGCGCTGCGCTTCACCCTGGCGCGCGGCGCCAACCCCGGGGTCGACGTCCCGATCGGCGAGGACTGGGTCCAGGGTTCGCGCAACTTCGCCAACAAGATCTGGAACGCCACGCGCTTCGCGCTGATGAACGGCGCCACGGTCGAGGGCGACCTCCCGCCCGTCGAGCAGCTCTCGGTGACCGACCGCTGGATCCTGTCGCGGCTGGGCAAGACCGTCTCGGAGGTCGACGCGTTCTACGACGACTTCCAGTTCGCCAAGCTCAGCGAGGCGCTCTACCACTTCGCGTGGGACGAGGTCTTCGACTGGTACGTCGAGTTGTCCAAGACCACGTTCTTCGCGGGCGGCGAGCAGGCGAAGGTCTCCGGCCGGGTCCTCGGCGAGGTCCTCGACGTGATGCTGCGTCTGCTGCACCCGGTCGTCCCGTTCGTCACCGAGACGCTGTGGACCACGCTCACCGGCAAGGAGTCCGTGGTCGTCGCCGACTGGCCGAAGGACCGCGGCTTCCGCGACGAAGCGGCCGAGCGGGAGATCGCGCTCGTCCAGCAGGTCGTCACCGAGGTCCGCCGGTTCCGCTCCGACCAGGGCCTCCAGCCCGGTCAGAAGGTCCCGGCCGAACTCACCCTCGACGGTACGGCGCTCGCTCCGCACGAGGCGGCCATCCGCCAGCTGCTGCGCCTCCAGCCCGCCGGTGACGGCTTCCACGCCACCGCGTCGCTGCCGGTCGCGGGCGCCACGGTCGCCCTCGACCTGTCCGGCACCATCGACGTCGAGGCCGAGCGCAAGCGCCTGACGAAGGACCTGGGCGCCGCCGAGAAGGAGAAGGCCCAGGCCAACGGCAAGCTGGCCAACGAGGCGTTCCTCGCCAAGGCCCCGGACAACGTGGTCGACAAGATCCGCGGCCGTCTCGCCAAGGCGGAGGCGGACATCGAGCGGATCACCGCCCAGCTGGCGAACCTGCCGCAGGGCTGAGCGCGGTTCGACGGAGCCCCCGTGCCCCGCCTCGGCGGGAGCCACGGGGGCTCCCCCGTCCCGCGGGGGCGTGCGAACGCGCGAGCGTCGGGAGCCGTACGGCCGGGGACTCCGGTGTCACCGGGCCCGCCACGCCCCGGGTGCCGCCGGAACCACGGCCGGCCCGCTGCCGGGCGCCGCGCATGTCGTCCGCGCCGATCCGTAGACTGGCCCCGTGAGTGAGCCCCGCCCTTCCGACCGGCACGACGCCTCCGATCCCGACGACGCCTTCGAGGAGATCGTCGACGAGGCGACCCAGCGCGACCCCGACCTGGCGGTGATCGAGGCCGGGAGCCGTACGCTGCGCACCCGCTCGGGCCCGCCGCAGGGCCAGGCCGTCCCCAGCCGCCCCGCCGACCCCGAGGTGGACAAGGCGCTGCGCGAGGTGGAGCAGGAGCTCGCCGGGCGCTGGGGCGAGACGAAGCTGGAGCCCTCCGTCACACGCATCGCCGCGCTGATGGACGTGCTCGGCGAGCCGCAGCGCGCGTACCCCTCGATCCACATCACCGGGACCAACGGCAAGACGAGCACGGCCCGCATGATCGAGGCCCTGCTGGGCGCCTTCGACCTGCGCACCGGCCGCTACACCTCGCCGCACGTCCAGTCGATCACCGAGCGGATCAGCCTGGACGGCGCCCCGATGGACCCTGAGCGGTTCATCGAGACGTACCGGGACATCCAGCCGTACGTGGAACTGGTCGACGGCCGGCAGCCCTACCGGCTGTCCTTCTTCGAGGTGCTGACGGGCATGGCGTACGCGGCGTTCGCCGACGCGCCGGTCGACGTCGCCGTCGTCGAGGTCGGCATGGGCGGGAGCTGGGACGCGACGAACGTCATCGACGCCCCGGTCGCCGTGATCACCCCCATCTCGCTGGACCACACCGACCGGCTGGGCGCCACGCCCGCCGAGATCGCCGGTGAGAAGGCCGGGATCATCAAGCAGGACGCGACCGTCGTCCTCGCGCAGCAGCCGGTCGACGCCGCGCAGGTCATGCTGAAGAAGGCCGTCGAGGTGGACGCCACGGTCGCCCGCGAGGGCATGGAGTTCGGCGTGGTCTCCCGCGAGGTCGCCGTCGGCGGCCAGTTGCTGACACTGCGCGGGCTCGGCGGCGAGTACGACGAGATCTTCCTCCCGCTGTACGGCGCCCACCAGGCGCACAACGCGGTGGTGGCGCTCTGCGCCGTGGAGGCGTTCTTCGGGGTCGGCGCCGAGCGGCCCGGCCCGCTCGACCCCGACACGGTTCGCGCTGCGTTCGCCTCGGTGATCTCGCCGGGCCGCCTCGAAGTGGTCCGCTCCAGCCCCACCGTCGTCCTGGACGCCGCCCACAACCCGGCGGGCGCCCGCGCCACCGCCGACGGGATCACCGAGTCGTTCGGCTTCTCCCGGCTCATCGGGGTCGTCGGCGTCAGCGACGACAAGGACGTCAAGGGCCTCCTCGAAGCCTTCGAACCGATCTTCGCCGAGATCGTCGTCACCCAGAACTCCACGCCCCGCGCGATGGACGCCGACGCCCTGGCCGCCATCGCCGTCGAGGTCTTCGGCGACGAACGCGTCCAGGTCGAACCACGTCTCGACGACGCGCTGGAGGCGGCGATCACCCTCGCCGAGGAGGAGGCCGAATTCGCGGGTGCCGGTGTGCTCGTGACCGGTTCCGTGATCACGGTCGGCGAGGCCCGACTGCTTCTGGGAAGGCGCTGACCCGTGCGAATGCTCTGTGCGTCGACGCTGATCGGTGAATTCTTCGTGATCGGGTTCGCCGGCCTCGTCGCGATGAAATCGGACGACCTGACGACCGCCACGGTCTGGACGGTCTGCGGCATCGGCATGCTGCTCTCCGTGCTGCTTTGCGGAATGATCGGCCGCCCCGGTGGCATACAGCTCGGCTGGGCCCTCCAGGTCGCCCTGGTGGCCAGCGGTTTCTTCGTCCCGATGATGTTCGTCCTCGGCGTGGTCTTCGGCGGTCTGTGGTGGGCCTCCGTCCACTACGGCCGCAAGGTCGACGAGGCGAAGGCCCGCTGGGCGGCCGCGGAGGAGTCGGCCGAGGCTCCCGCCGGTGGCTGATCCGGCATCCTTTGGCCAAACCCGGTCGCGGGCCCGTTCCCGTACCCCTGTAGCCTCGCCTCACCGCACTCGCATGCCCGCAAGGAGCCGCACACCATGACCCAGCGCACCCTCGTTCTGCTCAAGCCCGACGCCGTCCGGCGCGGACTGGTCGGCGAGATCGTCGGGCGGATCGAGCGCAAGGCCGGCTGGCGGATCACCGCGCTGGAGCTGCGCACCCTCGACCGCGCCACCCTGGAGCAGCACTACGCCGAGCACGTCGGCCGCCCGTTCTACGAGCCGCTCGTCGAGTTCATGCTGTCCGGTCCGGTCGTGGCGCTGGTCGCCGAGGGCGAGCGCGTCATCGAGGGCATCCGCACGCTGGCCGGGCCCACCGACCCGATCGCCGCCGCGCCCGGATCCATCCGCGGCGACTTCGGCACGATCACCCGCGAGAACCTCATCCACGCGTCGGACTCGGAGGAGTCCGCCGAACGGGAACTGAAGCTTTTCTTCCCCGGGCTTTTCTGACCTCGAATCAGCCGAACAGCGCTCATGACCCGGGGCGACCGAATTAATTCGGTCGCCCTTCGGCATGCGAGTCCGGGTCGCGGGAACGCATCACTCCGACGTAACGTCACCATGAGTGGAACGGGCCCCCGTTCCGCCCCGCAATGGCGACCCTCGCGCGGTGTCCGTCCACACGGCACTACGATGGAATCTTCCACGCCCACAGCGCCCACCTCGCCGACCAGAACAAGCCATCATCGCTTTCCTGGGAGGCCCGACGCATCCTCATGGGGAACAAGGGGAACTCAATGTCGTTCATCGGTCGTGACATGGCTATCGACCTCGGGACTGCCAACACGCTGGTGTACGTCAGGGGGCGCGGCATCGTACTGAACGAGCCGTCCGTCGTGGCCATCAACACCAACACCGGCGGCATCCTGGCGGTCGGCTCCGAGGCCAAGAAGATGATCGGGCGCACACCGGGCAACATCGTTGCGGTGCGTCCTCTCAAGGACGGCGTGATCGCCGACTTCGAGATCACCGAGCGGATGCTCCGCTACTTCATCCTGAAGATCCACAAGCGCCGCTACCTGGCCCGCCCGCGGGTCGTGGTCTGCGTGCCCTCCGGCATCACCGGGGTCGAGCGCCGAGCCGTCATCGAGGCGTCGACGCAGGCCGGCGCCCGGCAGGTCCACATCATCGAGGAGCCCATGGCGGCGGCCATCGGCTCCGGGCTTCCGGTCCACGAGGCCACCGGCAACATGGTCGTCGACATCGGCGGCGGCACCACCGAGGTCGCGGTCATCTCGCTCGGCGGGATCGTCACCGCCCAGTCGATCCGGGTCGCCGGTGACGAACTGGACAACGCGATCATCCAGCACATCAAGAAGGAGTACTCGCTCCTCCTCGGCGAGCGCTCCGCCGAACAGATCAAGATCACCGTCGGGTCGGCGGACGACCTGAAGAAGGACGAGCACACCGAGATCCGGGGCCGCGACCTGGTCTCCGGACTGCCCAAGACCGTGGTCATCTCGGCCGCCGAGGTCCGCAGGGCCATCGAGGAGCCGGTCAACGCGATCATCGACGCCGTGAAGACCACGCTCGACAAGTGCCCGCCGGAACTCTCCGGCGACGTCATGGACCGCGGCATCGTCCTCACCGGCGGCGGCGCGCTGCTGCGCGGGCTGGACGAGCGGCTGCGCCGCGAGACGGGCATGCCGATCCACATCGCCGAGGACCCGCTGGACTCGGTGGCGCTCGGATCCGGCAAGTGCGTCGAGGAGTTCGAGGCGCTCCAGCAGGTGCTGGACGCCCAGCCCCGCAGGTAGACGGCAGGGCACGAGCCCGCGGGCGGACGGGCGCGCGCGGGTGGACAACCCGGCAGTCCGCCGTACGGACCCCGAGTTCCGTACGGCGGATCGCTGATATACAGGCACGAACATTCCGACGAGGAAGGCACGGCCGCCGCACGTGAGGGACACACGAGAGAGCCGGCTGCTCCTGGTGCTGCTGATCGCCATCGCGTTCGCATTGATCACGGTGGACATCCGGGGCGGCGAGGGATCACCGGTGGACGGCGCCAGGCGGGCCGCCGCCGCCGTCTTCGGCCCGGTCGAGAACGGTGTCGCGGCCGCCGTCGACCCGGTGAGCAACGCCATAGGAGCGGTGCGCGACTCCGGCACCCGGCACGACCGCATCTCCGAGCTGGAGCGCCAGAACGCCGCGCTCAAGACGGCGCTCGGCAGCGATGACCGCAACCGCAACCGGGTCCGTGAGCTCGACAAGATGCTGAAGAAGTCGGCCGCCGGACAGTACGGCATCAAGGCCGCCGAGGTCATCGCCATAGGAGCCGCCCAGGGCTTCTCCTGGACGGTCACCATCGACGCGGGCTCCCGCGACGGCATCCAGCGCGACATGACCGTCATCAACGGCGACGGGCTCGTCGGCCGGGTCACCACCGTCGGCCCGGAGACCGCCACGGTGCTCCTCGCCAACGACCCCGACTTCACCGTCGGCACCCGCATGGAGAAGACCGACGAACTGGGCTTCGCCACCGGCCAGGGCTCCCGCCCGCTGTCGGTCCAGTTCCTCAACGGCAAGGCCAAGGTGAAGAAGGGCGACCGCCTGGTCACCTTCGGCTCCAGCAAGGGCAAGCCGTTCGTGCCCGGCGTCCCGGTCGGCGAGGTCGTCCGTGTCGACCCGTCCGGCGGCGCCCTGACCCGTACCGTCTACGTCCGCCCGTACGTCGGGTTCAGCAAGCTCGACATCGTCGGCATCGTCGTCCAGGCCCCGCGCGAGGACCCCCGCGACCTGGTCCTGCCGAAGGCCCCGGCCAAGCCCGCCAAGCCGAAGCCCACGCCGACCGTCACCGTGACGATCTCACCCGACGGCGACATCGTCGACACCGACGGCAACGTCGTCGGCAACATCCACGAGAGCCCCGACCCGAGCGGCGGCCCCGACCCGAGCGGCAGCCCGGGCGCCCGTACCGCCGCGGACGACGAGCAGAGGTAGCGCCGATCCCCATGCGTCTGAACCGGATTCTGCTCTCCACCGTCCTGGTCGTGGTGGCGCTCGTCGTCCAGGTCTCGGTGCTCGCCCGTCTCCAACTCCCCGGCGCCGTCCCCGATCTGCTGCTCCTCGTCGTCCTCGCGCTGGCCTTCGTGTACGGGCACACCAGTGGCGCGTTGATCGGCTTCGGCGCGGGCCTCCTCGCCGACCTGGCACCGCCCGCCGACCACGCCGCCGGGCGCTACGCCCTGGTCCTCTGCGTCATCGGTTACCTCGCCGGACTGGTCAAGCCGGAGAACGGGCAGCTCAGGTCGGCCGCCGTACCGATGATCGCGGTCGTCGGCGCGGCGGTCGGCTCGACCCTGCTGTACGCGCTCGTCGGCGCGCTCGTCGGGGACACGGCGGCCCGCCACGTGGGCCTCGGCAGCCTGCTGTTCACCGCCGCCCTCTACGACCTGCTGCTCGCCCCGTTCACCGTGCCCCTGATCATGGCCATCGCCAGACGGACCGTGAACGACCCGGTCGCCGAGGCGTCCGGCGGCGACGTGTCCTCCGGATGGCCGGCCGCGGGCACCGGGCTGCGGATCGGCGACCAGCGTGGCGGACTGCGCGTCAGGACCGCACGCAACCGGGTCGGCCGCGCCGGACGGACCAAGGGAGCCAAGCGACTGTGAGGCCGCACCACCGGGCGGGCGCCCCGGGCGCGCCCCGTACCTCCGGCGCATCCCGTGTCCCGGGTCCGTCCCGTACCCCCGGCCCGTTCCGTGTCCCGGGTCCGTCCCGTACCCCCGGCCCGTTCCGTATCTCCCGCCCGACCACCATCGGGGGCGCTTCGTGAGCAACATCCCCGAGACCGGCCGGACCCCCAGGGTCCAGATCCGTCTCGTCGTCATCCAAGTCCTCGTGTTCTCAATGCTGTTCACCCTGGGCGGGCGGCTCTGGTACCTCCAGATCCGCAACGGCCAGGAGTACAGCGAAGAGGCGAAGAGCAACCACGTCCAGCAGGTCGTGCAGCCCGCCGTCCGCGGCGCCATCCTCGACGCGCGCGGTGTGCCCCTCGCCGACAACGAGACCCGGCTGGTCGTCTCCGCGAGCCGCACCGAGCTGATGAAGATAAAGGACAAGGGCAAGGACGTGCTGACCCGGCTCGCGGGCGTCCTCGACATGAAGCCCCGGGAAGTCATGGACAAGGTGCGGCTCTGCGACGCGAAGACGCCCCAGCCCTGCTGGAACGGGTCGCCCTACCAGCCGATCCCGATCACCGACGAGGCCACCACCCAGCAGGCCCTCACGATCCGCGAGCGCGCCGAGGACTTCCCCGGCATCACCGCCGAGCCCACCGCCGTGCGCCGCTACCCCGCGCCCGGGAAGTCCAACACCGCCCAGGTCCTCGGCTACCTCTCGCCGGTCACCGACGAGGAGATCACCAAGGCCCAGGACACCGACTCCCCATACCTGCGTTCCGACCAGGTCGGCCGCTCCGGTCTGGAGCGCACCTACGACAAGGAACTGCGCGGAAAGGCCGGGGTCACCCGCTACGAGGTCGACAACCTCGGCCGGGTCATCGGCGAGGCGAAGAACGACGAGGCGCAGCCCGGCTCCTCCGTTGTCACCTCCATCGACGCCCGGGTCCAGGCCGTCGCCGAGTACGAGCTCAACGAGGCCATGAAGACGGCTCGCCAGTCGTTCGACAAGAACACCGGCGAGAACTACAAGGCCGACTCCGGCGCCGTCGTCGTCATGGAGGCGAAGACCGGACGCGTCGTGGCGATGGCCTCGCTGCCCAACTACGACCCCAACTCCTGGGTCGGCGGAATCTCCGCCAAGGACTACGCCAAGCTCACCGGCCCCAAGTCCAACTTCCCGCTGCTGAACCGGGCCATCCAGGGCCAGGCCGCCCCCGGCTCGATCTTCAAAGTCATCTCCTCGACCGCCGCGGTCAACGCCGGCTACCCCTTCGACGGCCACTACCCCTGCCCCAGCTCGTACAACGTCGGCGGGCAGGTCTTCAAGAACTTCGAGTCCCAGGGCTACGGCGACATCACCATCGGCCGCGCCCTGGAGGTCTCCTGCGACACCGTCTACTACGGCATCGCGCACAAGGAGTGGCAGAAGGACGGCGGCAACAAGCCGAAGAAGAACCCCAAGGACTGGTTCTACAAGACCGCCCACCAGTTCGGCCTCGGCAAGGAGACCGGCATCGACCTCCCCAACGAGGTCAGCGGCCGGGTCCCCGACCGTCAGTGGAAGCAGAAGTTCTACGAGGCGAACAAGGACGCCTGGTGCAAGCAGGGCAAGAAGGACGGCTCGTACGTCGAGAAGATCGCGTACGAGAACTGCCTCGAGGGCGACAAGATGCGCGCCGGTGACTCCGTGAACTACTCGATCGGGCAGGGCGACACCCTCGTCACCCCGATCCAGATGGCCACCATCTACGCCGCGATCTCCAACGGCGGGACGCTCTACGACCCCACCGTCGGCAAGGCGATCGTCAGCGGCGACGGCCGGACCGTCAAGGAGATCAAGCCCAAGTCGCACGGCAAGCTGCCCTTCTCGCGCAAGACCCGCAACGAGATGGACGAGGCCCTCGCCGGGGTCGCGACTCGCGGTTCGGCCGCCTGGCGGTTCGGCGGCTGGCCGCAGGACAAGATCCCGATGCACGCCAAGACGGGCACGGCGGAGGTCTACGGCAAGCAGACGACCTCCTGGTTCGCCACGTACACCAAGGACTACTCGATCGTCATGACGATCTCCCAGGGCGGCACCGGCTCCGGCGCGTCCGGGCCCGCCGTGCGCAACATCTACGACGCCATCTATGGCCTCGACGACTCCGGCAAGCAGGACCTGAAGAAGGCTCTGCTGCCCACGCCGCAGAAGTCCCTGCCGAAGATCCAGGCGGACGGTTCCATCGACGCCCCGGAGATCAAGCCCTACAACCCCGCCTCGCAGAAGCCCGCGGACGAGCAGACCCTCGCGGCCATTGTGGGGAGGCGCGACTGATGGCCGGCTTCTCCGTCTCGCGTTACACGCCCGAACGCTCCGCCTGGGGCAAGCTCGTCGCCCGCGACTCCGTCGTCCGCCGGCTCGACTGGCCCCTGCTCGGGTCCGCGCTCGCGCTCTCGTTCATCGGCTCGCTGCTCGTCTGGTCCGCGACCCGGGGACGGGACTCGCTCACCCACGGCGATCCGTACTACTTCCTGCTCCGGCACGCCCTCAACACCGGCATCGGCTTCGCCCTGATGGTCGGCACGATCTGGCTCGGCCACCGCACCCTGCGCGGCGCCGTTCCCATCCTCTACGGCGTCTCGGTGCTCTTCGTGCTGGCGGTCCTCACCCCGCTCGGTGCCACCGTCAACGGCGCGCACGCCTGGATCATCATCGGCGGCGGATTCTCCATCCAGCCGTCCGAGTTCACCAAGATCACCATCATCCTGATCATGGCGATGCTGCTCGCCGAGCGCGTCGACGCGGGCGACCAGCTCCACCCGGACCACCGGACCGTCGCCAAGGCCCTGGGCCTGGCGGCCGTGCCGATGGCGATCGTGATGGGGATGCCGGACCTCGGCTCCGTGATGGTCATGGCCGTCATCGTGCTCGGGGTGCTGCTCGCCTCCGGCGCCTCCAACCGCTGGGTCTTCGGCCTGCTCGGTACGGGTGTGGCCGGCGCGGTCGCGGTCTGGCAGCTCGGCCTGCTCGACGAGTACCAGATCGCCCGCTTCGCGGCCTTCGCCAACCCCGCGCTCGACCCGGCCGGCGTCGGCTACAACACCAACCAGGCCCGCATCGCGATCGGCTCCGGAGGTCTCACGGGAACGGGCCTGTTCCAGGGCACCCAGACCACCGGCCAGTTCGTCCCCGAGCAGCAGACCGACTTCGTGTTCACCGTCGCGGGCGAGGAACTCGGCTTCCTGGGCGCCGGGCTGATCCTCGTGCTGCTCGGCGTGGTTCTGTGGCGCGCCTGCCGGATCGCCCGCGAGACGAGCGAGCTGTACGGCACGATCGTCGCCGCCGGGATCATCGCCTGGTTCGCGTTCCAGTCGTTCGAGAACATCGGGATGACGCTCGGCATCATGCCGGTCGCCGGACTCCCGCTGCCGTTCGTGTCGTACGGGGGGTCCTCGATGTTCGCCGTCTGGGTCGCCGTCGGGCTGCTCCAGTCGATCAGGGTGCAGCGGCCGATAAGCGCCTGAGCCGCCGCGGCAGCACTGCCCAGACCGGACCAAACCGACTAGATTCGGTCTATGGCGGACTCGAAGCGTGAGATCGAGCGCAAGTACGAAGCCACCGAGGAGACCCGGCTCCCCGATCTGAGCCGGGTGGCCGGAGTCTCGGCCGTCGTCCCTCAGGGCGTCGGCGAACTGGACGCCGTCTACTACGACACCGAGGACCTCCGGCTCGCGGCCGCTTCCATCACCCTGCGCCGCCGCACCGGAGGCGACGACGCCGGCTGGCACCTCAAGTTCCCGGTCGCCTCCGATATCCGGGACGAACTGCGTGAACCGCTCTCCGACACCCTGCCGCGCTCCCTGGCCGGCCTGCTCCGCTCCCGGGTGCGCGACGGCGCGCTCGTCCCCGTCGTCCGACTGCGCACCGCCCGTGACGTCCACCACCTGACCGGCGCCGACGGGGAGCCGCTCGCCGAGGTCTGCGTCGACACCGTGCGCGCCGAACGGCTGATCGGCGGGGGCCTCGAACGGCCGGCCGGGGGCGAAACCGGACGGCGGCCCGGGGACGGCGGCGACGCCGGACGGCGGCCCGGCAGCGGGGGCACGGCCGCCTGGACCGAGGTCGAGGTGGAACTGGCCGACGGCGCCGACCCCGCCCTCCTCGACGCCGTCGAGAGGCCGCTGCGCGAGGCGGGTCTCCGCCCGTCCGCGGCCTCGTCGAAGGTCGCGCGTGCGCTCGCCGAGACGGAGCCGGGGGACGGGCGGGCGACCGGCGGCGGACGAGGGGCCGGGGACGGACGAGGGGCCGAGGACGAGCGGGCCGCGCGCCAGAGCAGCCGCAAGGACACCTCGGACGCGGGAAACGGGCCGGGCACCCCAAAGGAGGCAGGACGCGTCACCGCAGGCGATCACGTGCTCGCGTACCTCCGTGCCCAGACCGAGGCGATCGTCGCCCTGGACCCCGCCGTGCGCCGCGACCTCCCCGACTCCGTGCACCGGATGCGGGTCGCCACCCGCAGGTTCCGCAGCGCGCTGCGGACGTACCGGAAGATCCTCGACCGGGGGGTCACCGATCCGATCGGCGACGAGCTGAAATGGCTGGCCACCGAGCTGGGGATCGACCGCGACCAGGAGGTTCTCGACGCCCGGCTGCGAGCGGGCCTGGACTCCTTGCCCCGCACGCTGGTCCTCGGCCCCGCCCCCGCCCGGCTGCGGATCTGGTCGGGGGCCCGTCGGGGCGGCTCCAGGCGCCGCACCGTCGCCGTGCTCGACGACGATCGGTACCTGGCCCTGCTGAACCGCCTCGACGCCCTGCTCGCCGACCCGCCGCTGCGGTCCGCCGCTTCGCACGCCCCCGGGCGCGCGCTGCCCCGCGCCGTGCTCAAGGAGTACGGGCGCCTCGCGGCCCGCGTCGGCCGCGCCCTGGAGCTTCCGCCCGGCCACGACCGGGACCTCGCTCTCCACGACGCCCGCAAGGCCGCCAAGCGCGCCCGTTACGCGGCGGACGCGGCTCGCCCGGCGCTGGGCCGTCCGGCCCAGCGGTTCGCCTCGCGGATGAAGGCGGTGCAGACCCTTCTCGGGGACCACCAGGACAGTGTGGTGGCCCGTGACGCCCTGCGCACCCTGGCAGCCCAGGCGCACGCCGCGGGGGAGCCCGGGTTCACCTGGGGACTGCTCTACGGGCGGGAGGAAGCGACGGCCGCCGAGGAGGAGCGGCAGCTTCCGGGGGTGTGGGGGCGGGCTGCGAAGCCGAAGGTGCGCAAGGCGCTCAAAGGCTGAGCGGAGGCCGGGCGGAGGGCATCGGCGAGGGGACGGCCGCAGGGCGCTGGGAGACCGGGAGCCGGGGTACGCTGGATGGTCACCCTTGCCGGCTCTCGAAAGTTCGCGATGTCTGTCGATTCGGTCTTCCCACAGCTCGAAGCTCTGCTCCCGCATGTGCAGAAGCCCATCCAGTACGTCGGCGGTGAGCTGAACTCCACCGTCAAGCCGTGGGACGAATGCGATGTCCGTTGGGCGCTGATGTACCCGGACGCGTACGAGGTCGGGCTCCCCAACCAGGGCGTCATGATCCTCTACGAGGTGCTCAACGAGCGCGAGGGCGTCCTCGCCGAGCGCACGTACAGCGTGTGGCCGGACCTTGAGGAGCTGATGCGCAAGCACCGGGTCCCGCAGTTCACGGTGGACGGCCACCGCCCGGTCAAGGCGTTCGACGTCTTCGGGCTGAGCTTCTCCACCGAGCTCGGCTACACCAACATGCTCGCCGCGCTGGATCTCGCGGGCATCCCGCTGGAGGCCCGGGACCGCACCGTCGACGACCCGATCGTGCTGGCCGGCGGCCACGCCGCGTTCAACCCGGAGCCGATCGCCGAGTTCATCGACTGTGCGGTGATCGGTGACGGCGAGCAGGCCGTGCTGGAGATCACCGACATCATCCGCGCCTGGAAGGCCGAGGGCCGTCCCGGCGGTCGCGAGGAGATCCTCCTCCGTCTCGCGAAGACCGGCGGCGTGTACGTCCCGGGCTTCTACGACGTGGAGTACCTCCCGGACGGGCGCATCGGCCGTGTCGTACCCAACAGGTCGGGCGTGCCGTGGCGGGTGTCGAAGCACACGGTGATGGACCTCGACGAGTGGCCGTACCCGAAGCAGCCCCTCGTCCCCCTCGCCGAGACCGTCCACGAGCGGATGTCCGTCGAGATCTTCCGCGGCTGCACCCGCGGCTGCCGTTTCTGCCAGGCCGGCATGATCACGCGCCCCGTGCGGGAGCGAAGCATCACCGGCATCGGCGAGATGGTCGAGAAGGGGCTCAGGGCGACCGGCTTCGAGGAGGTCGGGCTGCTCTCGCTGTCCTCCGCCGACCACACCGAGATCGGAGACATCGCCAAGGGCCTCGCCGACCGGTACGAGGACGACAGGATCGGCCTCTCGCTGCCCTCCACCCGCGTCGACGCGTTCAACGTGGACCTGGCCAACGAGCTCACCCGCAACGGCCGCCGCTCCGGACTCACCTTCGCCCCCGAGGGCGGCTCCGAGCGGATGCGCAAGGTGATCAACAAGATGGTCTCGGAGGAGGACCTGATCCGCACGGTCGCCACCGCCTACGGCAACGGCTGGCGCCAGGTGAAGCTGTACTTCATGTGCGGGCTGCCCACCGAGACCGACGAGGACGTCCTCCAGATCGGCGACATGGCGGTCAACGTGATCGCCAAGGGCCGCGAGGTCTCCGGCCAGAACGACATCCGCTGCACGGTCTCCATCGGCGGTTTCGTGCCCAAGCCGCACACCCCGTTCCAGTGGGCCCCGCAGCTGAGCGCCGAGGAGACCGACGCCCGGCTGGCCAAGCTCCGCGACAAGATCCGCGGCGACAAGAAGTACGGCCGTTCCATCGGCTTCCGCTACCACGACGGCAAGCCCGGCATCGTCGAGGGCCTGCTCTCACGCGGCGACCGCCGCGTCGGCTCCGTCATCCGCGAGGTCTACGAGTCCGGCGGCCGCTTCGACGGCTGGCGCGAGTACTTCAGCTTCGACAACTGGATGACCGCCGCCGGGAAGACGCTGCCCGAGTACGGCGTGGACGTCGACTGGTACACCACCCGCGAGCGCAGTTACGAGGAGGTCCTGCCCTGGGACCACCTGGACTCCGGCCTGGACAAGGACTGGCTCTGGGAGGACTGGCAGGACGCGCTCGACGAGACCGAGGTCGAGGACTGCCGCTGGACCCCGTGCTTCGACTGTGGCGTCTGCCCGCAGATGGACACCAGCATCCAGATCGGCCCGACCGGCAAGAAGTTGCTGCCGCTTGAGGTCAAGAAGTAGCCGTGACCAGCGGCGATGCCGTCCAGAGGATGGCTGAGACGCTCGCTGGCATGAGCGAGGCGGAGCGTACCGAGATCCTTCGGGGGCTGGGGACGAGGGAGCGTGAGCAGGCTTCCCGCCCTGTGCGGCGTACGCCGCACCCTGCTCCTCGGCAAGATCCGGGCATCGTCTCGGCGGTCGAGTGGGTGTAGCTGACGAGAGGCGTCCGGGCAGTAACAGCCGGGCGCCTCTCGCCTGTCCTGAGTGAGGCGGGCTCACCGGCTGCGAGAGGGGCTGTACGCCCCCGCCGCGTCGGATGCCACCCTCGGGGGCTGTTCGCCCGGCAGGCGTCCGCGTGGCGCTCCTGGGCAAGGCTCAGCCCCCGGTCCGGTGGGTATGCACCGCTCGCTCCGGGGGCTGTCTCAAGCGGCCAGGATCAGGAGGCAGCGTTCTCGATGGCCTCGAAGATGTCGGCGTCGGTCTCTTGCTGCCACTTCGGGAGGTCGGGCCAGTCGGCGACGTAGCCGGGCTTCGGGTCCTCGACCGGTTCTGTGGCCCCGAGGGGGGTGGCCTGCTCGTCGCGAAGCGCAAGATCGTGGCTGCGCGGACGCGTGCCGAGCAGGAGTCGGACGTCAGTAGCGGGCGTTCTGGCGGCAACGACTGACGGGGCTGCCCGCGATGCTTGATGCCGCCTCGTGGGCGGGGCGTCTGGGCGGGGACACGTTCCTCGCCCAGACGTACCACCGCTCCTACGCGCGCTTCCCCGGCGCCGCCGACACGGCGGGCCTGTTCTCCTGGGACGACCTGAACCGAATCATCGCCACACAACGACTGGAGCCGCCTCGGCTGCGCCTGTCAGTGGACGGCGAGATGGTCCCCCTTCACCGCTACGCGATCCCGACCACGAACCGCCGCGCGGTCACCTGGTCGCGCATCCAGCCGACCGACTTCCACGCCCAGCTCAAGGACGGGGCGTCGCTGGTCCTCGATGCGGTCGAGAAGACCCACCCAGTCGTGGGTGCGGCTGCCGAAGGTCTTGAACGGTTCCTCGGCACGTCCGTGCAGGCCAACGCGTACGCGTCCTGGACCGATCGGGAGGGCTTCGGCCTGCACTGGGACGACCACGATGTCGTGGTGGTGCAGGTCCACGGCTCGAAGCGGTGGCGCTTGTACGGCTCTACACGTGAGGCTCCGACCCGGGACGTGGAGTCGCCGGAGAGGCCCGAGGGCGACCCGGTGGCGGACATCGTTCTCGCCCCCGGCGATGTGCTCTACCTGCCGCGCGGTTGGTGGCACGCGGTCACGGCCGACCAGGGGACGGAATCGCTACACCTGACGTTCGGCATGGTCCCGCACACGGGCGCGGACCTCATGCTCTGGGTCGTGGATCAGCTCCGGTCGTCCCTCGCGCTGCGCAAGGACATCCCGCGAACTGGCCGATCCCCGGTTGGTGGAGCGGTGGGCGGAGTCCATCGACACGACCGACCTGGGGCACGCCATTCCCTCGCTGCCCTACGTGGACGGGCTGCCCGCACGTCCTGAGATCACGGTCAAGCTGACTGCCCCTCGGGGCCGTCTGACGGCGAACCCCGCCCACAGCACGGTCACGTTCTCGGCGGCCGGTACCGCCTGGGACTTCGCCGAGTCGGCCCTTCCCGTCCTGGGCACGCTGCTGACCGGTCAGCCGACCACGCTCGGGGAGATGGCCGACTCCGCCGGATTGGAGATCAAGGACGTGGCCGAGCTGGTCTCGGCCCTCATCGAGGGCCACGCCGTCGCGGTCGTGGGGACCGCGCTGTGACTGCCGCTCTCTCCCTGGGGACATACCGCGTGCGTGCCGTCAGTCAGGCGGCACGCACCGCCCTGGCTGCTGGTAGCCCCTGGGTGGATACGGCACCCAACTACGCCCACGGCGGAGCACACGAGGCGCTGCGCCCGGTTCTCGGCGAGTACCCCACCGTTCGGGTGGCCACGAAGACAGGGTTCTTCACGGAGAAGCAAGGCCGCACCGCCCTGGCTGAAGGCGTGCTCACCCAGGAAGAGACGGCCAGTCGGCACAGCCTTGAACCGGGCTTCGTTCGCTGGCAGACGGAGCGTTCGTTGGCCACACTCGGCCGCGTCGACCTGGTGTTCCTGCACAACCCCGAGCACCACGGGCACGGCCTCGACCGTGCCGCTCTGCACTGGCGTGTACGGGAAGCCTTCACGGCGCTGGAAGAGTTCGCCCATGCGGGCAAGATCGACGGGTACGGCGTCGCCACCTGGACGGGCCTGACCTCCGAAGCGTTCACGGTTCCCGAGTTGCTTGCGCTCGCCCGACAGGCGGCGGGTTCCGCCGAGCACCACTTCACGGGGTTGCAGATGCCCGTCAGTCTGATCATGGATGACCTGATCAGGCAGGCACTCAACGGCGGCGGACCGCTGGTGCAGGCGAAGGACGCGGGGCTGATCACGTTCGGCTCTGCCCCTCTGCACGGGGGCGAACTGCTGGGTGCCATGGCACCCGAACTGGTGAACTTCATCCGTCCCGGCCTGTCGGCCGCAGCCGCTGCCCTGCTGGCTGCCGGATCGTGCCCCGGCCTCGATGTCGTCCTGACTTCAGCGAGCACCCGCGAACACTGGGACGATGCGGCGAAGGCTCTGGCTGCGCCCCTGACGGCCGAGGAACTGAGGAGGGTGACCGATGAACTCGCCGCCGAGTGAGGACGTACAGACCCTGATGGAGGCCGCGCACGACAGGGCGGCCAAGGCTCTGGGGCTCACGTGTACGGGTCCGCTGGCCTGGGGGTTCCAAGGTGTGACCCTCGGTCGGCAGGCGGGGGAGCGGTGGCTACGTGTAGGCCGGCGGCCAGGGAGGAACGCGGGCAGGAAAGAGGGGGAGGGCATCGTGGGGGCTTCCCTGCTGGTGCCTGATGCGGTCCCGCGCCCGCGCCTGTACGACGTGCACGACTGGACTGACGGGGAGTGGGCCTTCGAGGCCGAAGTCCTCGACTACGTGGCACACCCCGTCGTGTCCCCCGAGCGCGCCGACCTGGACCGCGACCCCGGCTTGCCTGCCGAGTGGTGGGCCGACCTGCGCCGAGCCCTGGCCCTGCTAGCTGGGGCGGAGGGAGTGAAGGTCACTGTCCGGCACGGGTGGATCGAACGCGCCTTCCCCCAGTTCCTCGGCATCCCTGCCCCGGTCAAGGTCGAGCGGGTGACCGGTCACGGTGACCTGCACTGGGGTAACCTCACGACCACGCCCCTGACCCTGCTGGACTGGGAGCGGTGGGGCCTGGTGCCCTACGGCTACGACGTGGGCCTTCTCCACGCGAACAGCCTGCTCGTTCCCGATGTGGCGGACCGAGTCCGCCTGGAGTTCGCTTCGGTCCTGGACACCCCAGCCGGCCGAGTCGGGGAGCTTGCGGCCCTGGCAGAGATGCTGCAAGCCGTAGCCCGTGGCTGGTACCCGGACCTGGCTCCGCGTCTACTGGCGCGGGCGGAGTCACTCACGGGCGTTCGGCCGCCAGTTCCGGTGCACTCCGAGGTCAGCGGCTGACAGGCCCGCGTATGACAGCGGCCCCCGCCCGCCGCGGGGCGGGCCGGGGCTCCCGTCGTACGGACTGCCCGCCGGAGAGCCGGAACGGGCCGGACGCGGGGCACGGGGAGAAGGGCTCCGGGGCTCTTGATGCCCGTCGCCGACGTCCGGCGGCGGTGGTCGGCGGGGGCGGGCGGGGCAGGGGCGTCCGAGCCCTGGGAACCCTGGAGCGCCCTTGCGCGTACTCTGGGTATTGCAACGACTGTGCCCAGCGCGGCGCCCGCACCAGAGATCTCCCCGCTCGGAGGACAGACCGCCGAGCGGGCGTGAGCCGGACGGGCCCCCGGGCCACCCGCATTTCGTGGGCGGCATGCCACCGTGTCCGCCCCGCACCGAGGAGAAGAACCACTGGGCAAGCGACAGCCCGAAGGCCCGCCGCCCGCACCGGCGGTGCAGCGCATCCGACTGCGCTACACCAAGCGCGGCCGCCTCCGGTTCACCAGTCACCGCGACTTCCAGCGCGCCTTCGAGCGGGCACTGCGCCGTTCCGAGGTGCCCATGGCCTACTCGGCAGGGTTCACCCCGCACCCGAAGGTGTCGTACGCCAATGCCGCCCCCACCGGCACGGGCAGCGAAGCCGAGTTCCTGGAGATCGCCCTCACCGAGGCGCGGGACCCGGCCGTTCTGCGTGAACTGCTCAACGCCTCGCTGCCGGACGGCCTCGACATCGTCGACGCGGTGGAGGCCCGTACGTCGGGTCTCGCCGAGCGGCTGACCGCCTCCGTGTGGGAGCTGCGTGTCGACGGGGTCCCCGTCGAGGAGGCGATCGAGGCCGTGGACGCCTTCAACGGCGCGGAGAGCGTCGAGGTGCAGCGCCGGGCGAAGAACGGCGTGCGGACCTTCGACGCCCGCGCCGCCGTGGTCGACCTGCGGGTCCTCGATTCTCGGCCTGATGGGTCCGAGGACAGGCCCTGTGCGATACTGCGGCTGGTTGTTCGGCACGTGACACCTGCCGTCCGACCTGACGACGTCCTGTCCGGTCTCCGCGTTGTGGCCGACCTGGCGCCGCCGGTCCCGGTAGCGGTGACCAGGCTGGCGCAGGGGCTCTTCGACGAGGAGTCCGGCACGGTGACCGACCCGCTCGCGCCCGACCGCGAGGCAGCCCCGGCCGCTCCACCCACGGCCGTCGGGACAGCCGTCGCGACGGCGACGGAAGGTGCAGGTTCCGCGTAAGGCGGTCGTTGCAGCGCAGTCCTGGGACTCGGGAGCCACCTGGGTCGGACCGCGCGATGACTCAATAAGACTTTCGCCAGGCCGTACGCACATCACGTACGGAACCGGCGAGCCAAACACCGAGCTCCCGTGCGGCGCCCGCGCCCCGGACGACGGTATCGCGCACATCACGCGGACCGTGACGGACCGGAACCAGACGCGGCGCCCGGGAGCCTGACGGGAGAAACGCCCGCATGCCCCAGGTCAACGAACCCGGCACGACCGGGAACATCGAAGAGAACAACGCACCCGGCGACAAGCTGCCGCCGCGCCGCAGGCGGCGTGCCGCGTCCCGCCCGGCCGGTCCGCCGGTGACAGAGGTGCAGGACGTCGACGCCCCGGCCATAACGGCCGTGGACGTCCTGGTGACCGACACCGCCATCGCCGACGGGAGCGACAGCGCCCCGGAGGCGGAGGCCGCGCCGCCCGCGCGCCCGCGTCGTCGTGCCGTCCGCAAGGCGACGGCTCCGGCGGGTTCGCCGAAGGCGAGTGAGCCTGTCGAGGCAGCTGAGGCGCGGGCCGAGGGGTCGGCCGAGCCCGAGGTCGTGGAGGCTGCTCCGGCGCGCCCGCGTCGTCGTGCCGTCCGCAAGGCGACCGCCCCGGCGGGTTCGCCGAAGACGGCCGAGCCCGTTCAGATCAGCGAGCCCGTCGCGACGGCGGAGACCGTCGAGGAGGCGGCCCCCGCGGCGGCGGCCGAGCCCGCGCCCGCCGCACCGCGTGGACGTACCCGGCGCAGGGCGTCGGCTCCCGCCGGCTCCCCGCAGTCCGCCGAGGCCGTCGCGGCGCGCGTACCCGCAAAGACGGCCGCCGAGGCCACCGACACGATCCCGGCCGCCAATGCTCCGGAGACGGAGACGGAGACGGAGACCGGGGCCGGACTGCAGCCGGAGGCCGAAGCCGCACCGTCCGCGCGCCCGCGTCGTCGTGCCGTCCGCAAGGCGACCGCCCCGGCGGGCGCGCCCAAGACCACCGGGACCGCCGCCGGCGCCGCCGAGAGCCTGTCCGAGCCCGTGGCCGGAACGTCGGCGGCCGAGCCCGCCGCCCAGGCCGAGCCCGTGGCCGAGACGCCCGCCGTGGCCGAGACACCGGCCGCCGAGACGGCCCCCGAGGACGCCGCGCCGCACGGCCGCCGTCGCCGCCGCGTCACCGCCCCGGCCGGCCGGCCCGAGTTCACGGGCAAGGACACGGGCAAGGACGAGGAGCCCGTACGCACGAGCCGTCGCGCGACGCGTCCCGCCGTGGCCGTGTTCCAGGCCCCGGTCTTCACCGAGCCCATGTTCCAGACGCCGGAGACCGCGGCCGCCGCCGCTGCCGCTTCGCGTCACGCGGAGATCGAGGCCGAGGAGGAGGCCGAGGCGGTCGAGGAGCAGCCCGCCGCCGAGGCCGCACCGCCGGCCGGTTCGCGTCGCCGTCGCCGCCGTCGCGGTGAGGCCGTCGAGCCCGAGCAGACCGCCCCCGCGGCGGAGGAGCCCGCCGAGGAGGAGTTCGCGCCGCAGGAAGCAGGCGAGGCCGAGCACGAGGCCGAGCACGAGGCCGAGGCCGAGGCCGAGGGCGAAGAGGCGGACGAGTACGGCGACCGCCCCACGCGTCGCCGCCGTCGCGGAGGCCGCCGCCGTCGTCGTGGTGAGAACCACGAGGGCGAGGAGGCCCCGGAGCAGCACGACGACGAGGCCGCGGCCGTCGACCACGCCGAGGACGAGCGGGAGCACGCCCAGGAGGCCGAGGCGGAGGAGGAGCACGAGACCGCCGCCTCCGGGACGAGCAGCAGCCGCCGTCGTCGGCGCCGTCGCCGTCGCAGCGGGGACCTCGCCGCCGACGCCGAGGTCGGCGCGGACGACCCGGAGCGTACGGTCGTCAAGGTCCGCGAGCCCCGCAAGAAGGAGGAGCGGGAGCCGGGAACGGGCTTCGACGAGGTCCAGTCCATCAAGGGCTCGACCCGTATGGAGGCGAAGAAGCAGCGCCGCCGTGAGGGCCGTGAGCAGGGCCGCCGCCGCGTCCCGATCATCACTGAGGCCGAGTTCCTGGCCCGCCGCGAGGCCGTCGAGCGCGTGATGGTCGTCCGCCAGAACGGCGAGCGCACCCAGATCGGCGTCCTCGAGGACAACGTGCTCGTCGAGCACTACGTCAACAAGGAGCAGGCCACCAGCTACGTCGGCAACGTCTACCTGGGCAAGGTGCAGAACGTACTGCCGTCCATGGAGGCCGCCTTCGTCGACATCGGCAAGGGCCGCAACGCCGTTCTGTACGCCGGTGAGGTGAACTTCGAGGCGCTCGGCATGGCCCATGGGCCGCGCCGTATCGAGACCGCGCTGAAGTCCGGCCAGTCCGTCCTCGTCCAGGTGACCAAGGACCCGATCGGTCACAAGGGCGCCCGCCTGACCAGCCAGGTCTCGCTGCCCGGCCGCTACCTGGTCTACGTGCCCGAGGGCTCGATGACCGGCATCAGCCGCAAGCTGCCCGACACCGAGCGGGCCCGGCTGAAGACCATCCTCAAGAAGATCGTCCCCGAGGACGCGGGCGTCATCGTCCGCACCGCCGCGGAGGGCGCGAGCGAGGACGAGCTGCGCCGCGACGTCGAACGGCTGCAGCAGCAGTGGGCCGACATCCAGAAGAAGGCCAAGAACACCAGCGGCTCCAACGCGCCGACGCTGCTCTACGGCGAGCCGGACATGACGGTCCGGGTCGTCCGCGACATCTTCAACGAGGACTTCTCCAAGGTCATCGTCAGTGGTGACGACGCGTGGGAGACCATCCACGGATACGTCTCGCAGGTGGCGCCGGACCTCGCGGACCGCCTGTCGCGGTGGACCTCCGAGGTCGACGTCTTCGCGACCTACCGGATCGACGAGCAGCTGATGAAGGCGCTGGACCGGAAGGTCTATCTGCCGAGCGGCGGCTCGCTGGTGATCGACAAGACCGAGGCGATGGTCGTGGTCGACGTCAACACCGGCAAGTTCACCGGTCAGGGCGGCAACCTCGAGGAGACCGTCACCAAGAACAACCTGGAGGCGGCCGAGGAGATCGTGCGCCAGCTTCGGCTGCGCGACCTCGGCGGCATCGTCGTCGTCGACTTCATCGACATGGTGCTGGAGTCCAACCGGGACCTGGTGCTGCGGCGCCTGCTGGAGTGCCTGGGACGCGACCGTACGAAGCACCAGGTCGCCGAGGTGACCTCCCTGGGCCTGGTCCAGATGACCCGTAAGCGGGTGGGGCAGGGGCTGCTGGAGTCGTTCTCCGAATCCTGTGTCCACTGCAACGGGCGCGGCGTGATCGTGCACATGCCGCAGCCGGCCTCGATCGGCGGCGGCAACGGCAAGCGTCCCAAGAAGCGCGGTCGCGGTGGCGCGGGTCACGACCACGAGCACGTCACGGAGGCAACGGCCGGGACCGAGGCCGGTACCACGGCCGAGGCCGCCGTCGAGCCCGAGACCGAGGCCGAGGTCGCTGCCGAGGTGGCCGCCCCCGTGGCGCTGCCCGAGCCGGAGTTCGCCCCGGACGAGGAGCTGTACAGCAGCGCCGCCGAGGCCGAGGCGGCCGCGACGCGCGGCCGTGGCCGACGCCGTACGACGCGTAAGGCATCGGCCCCGAAGGTCGCGACGGCCCCCGCCGTGGTGGCCGAGCCGGAGCCGGTCGTGGTCGTGGATGCCGAGCCGGTGGCGGAGCCGGAGCCCGTCGCCGAGGCCCCGGTGGTGACGGAGGCTCCCGCGGCCGAGGCTCCGAGGGGGCGTACGCGCCGACGGGCGACCCGCAAGGCGACCGCCCCGGCGGGCTCGCCGGCTCAGGCCGAGCCGATCGAGGAGGTCGTGACCACGGTGGCCCCGGTCGACGCCGAGGCTCCGGTCGACGCCCAGGCTCCGGTGGCCGAGGCCGCACAGCCCGAGGCCGCACCGGTGGAGGTGGCCGCCGAGCCGGCTCCGCCGCGCCCCCGGCGCCGCGTGACCCGTAAGGTCACCGCCCCCGCGGGTTCGCCCGCGGGAGCGGACGCGGCGGAGGTCGTCGTGGTGACGGGTACCGCAGTGGCACAGGCCGAGGCCCTACCGGCGGAGCCCGCGAAGGCCCCGGCGGCCCTCGCGGCCGAGGCGTCGCAGAGCGGGACGTCCGCAGCCGAGGCGTCGCAGAGCACTGTCGACGCCACGGAGGCCGAGGCTCCGGCCAAGAAGACGGCCCGCAAGACCGTCAAGAAGGCCGCGGCCAAGAAGGCGGCCACCGAGAAGACGGCTGCCAAGAAGACCACCACGGCCAAGAAGACCGCCGCGAAGAAGACGACGGCCAAGAAGACGACGGCCAAGAAGACGACGGCCAAGAAGACGACAGCGAAGAAGGCGGCGGCGAAGAAGACCGTCGCGGCCGAGCGGCCGTCCGTGTCGGCCGACACGGAGAGCTGACCGTCCATCGGGCGACACCGAAGAGGCGCGGCCCCTCTCATGAGGGCCGCGCCTCTTCGGCGCGTGCCGACTCGACATGGATCACGGGGACGGCGCTCCGGCGGCCCCAACCTGAACGAAACGCGGTATGAAAAGCCTGATAATGTGACGCGGCTGACGCCGGATATGTCATTCCTGAGAGTGCTCATCGGCGCGTCGGCCCGTTTCCGGCAGGACGGACCACC
The DNA here is from genome assembly GCF_043204165.1 of Streptomyces sp. NPDC047982. Taxonomy (NCBI): domain Bacteria; kingdom Bacillati; phylum Actinomycetota; class Actinomycetes; order Kitasatosporales; family Streptomycetaceae; genus Streptomyces; species Streptomyces sp. NPDC047982. The sequence continues at coordinate 201,886 of NZ_JBIDBS010000002.1, forward strand.
CTCCGGACCCCAAGTGCACTGCCCTCGGGGGCGTACGGGTGATTTGAGCGCAATATATTGTCCAATGAATCGGCCGTGCGCCGAGGCGGCGGGGCCTCATGCCGACGTTCGCATGCCCTCGAACCTTCGCCGGTCACAGCTCTTGCGGTGTTCAAGGAGGATGTCCATGTCGAGCGACAACAGGGAGACGATCCCTGCTGCCCGACCGGCGATCGGTGACGAAGAGATCGAGGCCGTGGTACGCGTCATGCGCAGCGGTCGCGTCGTGCAGGGCCCGGAGGTCGCGGCCTTCGAGGAGGGCTTCTCCGAGCTGGTCGCCGGACGCCACTGCGTAGCGGTCAACTCCGGGACCTCCGCGCTCCACCTGCTGCTGCTCGCCCTCGGCATCGGCCCGGGCGACGAGGTCATCGTCCCGTCGTTCTCCTTCGCCGCTTCCGCCAACGCCGTCCGGCTGACCGGCGCCGACGTGGTCTTCGCCGACATCGAGCCCGGCAGCTTCGGCCTGGACCCGGCAGCCGTCGAGGCCGCCGTCACGCCGCGCACCGCGGCGATCATGCCGGTGCACCTGTACGGTCACCCGGCCGCGATGGACAAGCTCATGCCCATCGCCGAGAAGCACAAGCTCGCCGTGGTCGAGGACGCCTGCCAGGCGCACGCCGCGTCCCTGGGCGGCACCCCGGTCGGCGCCTTCGGCTCCGGCGGAACGTTCAGCTTCTACCCGACCAAGAACATGCACTCCCTCGAGGGCGGCATGATCACCACGGCCGACGCCGAGGTCGCGCGCACGCTCAGGTTGCTGCGCAACCAGGGCATGGAGCAGCGGTACGCCAACGAGATCGTCGGCGCCAACATGCGCATGACGGACGTGGCCGCCGCCGTCGGCCGCGTACAGCTGACCAAGCTGGCCGGCTGGACCGAGCAGCGCCGCGCCAACGCCGCGTACCTCGACGCCCACATCACCGCCCCGAACGTCACGACGCCGCCGGTCTCCGAGGGCGCCCGGCACGTCTACCACCAGTACACGATCCGGGTGCGGGGTGACCGCGACGCCGCGATGGCGAAGCTCACCGAGGCGGGCATCGGCAACGCCGTCTACTACCCGACCCCGATCCACCGGCTCAAGCCGTACTGGGAGCCGGACCAGAAGGCCGGCCGTACCTGGGACCTGCCCGAGACCGAGCGGGCCGCGGCCGAGGTCGTCTCGCTGCCCGTGCACCCGGCCCTCGGGGCGGACGACCTGGAGCGCATCGCCGCCGCCGTGAACGAGCTGGGGGAGAACCTGTGACCGCCAGGACACTGAGGGCCGGACTCGTCGGCCTGGGCTCCATGGGCCGCCACCACGCCCGCGTCCTCGCCGGACTCGACGGTGTGGAGCTGGTCGGTGTCGTCGACCCGATGGGGGACAAGAACGGCTGGGCGCAGGGCGCCCCCGTGCTCTCCTCGGTCGACGAACTGATCGCGCTCGGAGTCGACTACGCCGTCGTGGCCTGCCCGACCGCGCTGCACGAACCGGTCGGCCTCCAGCTCGCCGAGGCCGGGGTCTGCGCGCTGATCGAGAAGCCGGTCGCCGACACCGTCGAGGGCGCCCGCCGCCTCGTCGAGGCGTTCGAGACGCGCGGCCTGGTCGCCGGCGTCGGCCACATCGAACGCTGCAACCCGGCGCTCCGCTCGATGCGCGCCCGTCTGGAGGCCGGCGAGCTCGGCGACGTGTACCAGGTCGTCACCCGCCGCCAGGGCCCGTTCCCGCACCGCATCGCCGACGTCGGCGTGGTGAAGGACCTGGCCACCCACGACATCGACCTGACCGGCTGGGTGACCGGCAGCACCTACACGTCGATCGCCGCCCACACCGTCTCGAAGTCCGGCCGCCCGCACGAGGACATGGTCTCGGCCGTGGGCCGGCTCTCCGACGGCACCATGGTCAACCACCTGGTCAACTGGCTCAGCCCGCTCAAGGAACGTTTCACCTCCGTCACCGGCGAGCGCGGCACCTTCATCGCCGACACCCTCACCGCGGACCTCACCTTCCACTCGAACGCGGCGGTGGCCACCGAATGGGAGGCCCTCCAGGCATTCCGCGGCGTCTCCGAGGGCGACATGATCCGTTACGCCATACCGAAGCGTGAGCCGCTGCTCGTCGAGCACGAGCTCTTCAGGGACGCCGTCCTGGGCGTCTCCAAGGACATCTGCACGCTGAGGGAAGGGCTCAGAACGGTAGAAGTGGCCGCTGCCGTGCTGGAGTCGGCGAGCAGCGGACACACCGTCACGATCTCCGGGGAAGAACTCGCATCACATGGATCTTGAGAACACCGCGGCACCGCGGTCCGGCACCCGCGGCCGGATCGTCATGCTCGTCGACAACGGGGTGAACGGCGACTCCCGTGTGCAGAAGGAGGCACGCTCCGCAGCCGACGCCGGCTGGGACGTGATCCTTCTCGGCAAGTCGCCCGGCAAGTCCGAGCAGCACTGGCAGATCGGTGAAGCGAACGTCCGGCTGCTGAAGGTGCCCGGGCCCATGCAACGGCGCAGGCACGAGTACCGGAGCGCCAGGCTGCGGTCTCCGCTCGCCTACCGCCCCGGCCCGCTCGCCGCCTATCGCAAGCAGAAGATGAAGGCGTGGCGGGCCGACCTCAACATCCGCCTCATCGAGGCGGCCGAGAGGCGTTCGCCGTTGGCGAAGCTCTGGCTGCTGCCGCAGCGGATCTTCGCGAAGACGGCCAGCCGCTGGGTCGGGATGCGCGCCCGGCGCACCCAGGCCCTGGAAGCCCGGCGCAAGCGGATGGACTCCCCGCTCGACCGCTTCACCACGGCGTTCTGGCTGCGGGTGATGGGCCGACGCGCCTGGCGGAAGCTGGACCCCTACCTGCTCGACCTCGACCTGGCCTTCGGCAAGGTGATCGACGAGCTCAAGCCCGACCTGATCCACGCCAACGACTTCCGCATGCTGGGGATCGGCGCGCGAGCCGTGCTGCGTGCCCGTGCGGCGAAGCGGAACGTCAAGCTCGTCTGGGACGCGCACGAGTTCCTGCCCGGCATCAAGCCGTGGGACCCGCACCCGCGCTGGCATGTCGCGCAGTGCCTGCACGAGCTCGCCTATTCCAAGCACGCCGACGCGGTGACGACCGTCTCGGCGACCCTCGCGGACATGCTGGCCGAGCGGCACGGACTGGCGAAGAAGCCCGCGGTGGTGCTGAACGCGCCAGACGGGCAGATCTCGCCCGAGCAGGCCGCGGAGCCGGTGCCCGACCTGCGCGAGTTGTGCGGCATCGGTCCCGATGTGCCGTTGACCGTCTACAGCGGTGCGGCGGCCCCGCAGCGCGGTCTGGACATCATGGTCGAGTCGCTGCCGCAGCTTCCGGACGTGCACGTGGCGTTCATCGTGCTGCGCCCGGCTTCGCCGTACATGACCGGGCTGGCGCAGCGTGCCGAGGAACTCGGCGTGGGCGACCGGCTGCACATCCTCCCGTACGTTCCGCATTACCAGGTCGTGCGCTTCCTTTCGGCGGCGGATCTCGGTGTCATTCCGATCCACCACTGGCCGAATCACGAGATCGCCCTCATCACGAAGTTCTTCGAGTACTCGCACGCGCGGCTGCCGTTCGTGGTGAGCGACGTGAAGACGATGGGCGCCATGGTCGCGCAGACCGGACAGGGCGAGGTGTTCAAGGCCGAGGACGTGGCGGACTACGTCCGCGCGGTGAAGGCGGTCCTGGCGGACCCGAAGAAGTACCGCGATGTCTACGACAAGCCCGGAATGCTCGACGAGTGGACCTGGGAGGCGCAGGCAGCGGTGCTCGACGAGGTGTACACGGGGCTTCTTCCCGACAGCAGGCGTCCATCCGTCGAGAAAGCGGCCGAGGTGACCGTGTGACCGACAGACCGGATGTTCCCGACGTCAGCGTGGTGGTCGCCGTCTACAACACCATGCCCTATCTCACCGAGTGCCTGAACTCGTTGGTGGGGCAGTCCATCGGCCTCGACCGCCTGGAGGTCGTGGCGGTCGACGACGGTTCGACGGACGACAGCGGCGCCGAGCTCGACCGGTTCGCCGCCCGTTACCCCGGTACGGTCAAGGTCGTCCACCAGCCCAACTCCGGTGGCCCCGCAGCGCCGAGCAACCGGGCGCTGGAGCTCGCCACCGGCCGGTACGTCTACTTCATCGGCTCCGACGACTACCTCGGCGAGGAGGCGCTGGAGCGGATGGTGTCCTGCGCCGACCGCAACGGTTCGGACGTCGTCATAGGGAAGATGGTCGGCACCAACGGACGGTACGTGCGCCAGTCGCTGTACAAGGCCAACGACACCGACGTCAGCCTCTACGGCTCCGAGCTGCCGTTCGCCCTCGCCAACACCAAGCTCTTCCGCCGCGATCTCGTCGAGAAGAACGAACTGCGCTTCCCCGAGGACATGCCGGTCGGCAGCGACCAGCCCTTCACCATCGAGGCGTGCGTCCGGGCCCGCAGAATATCCGTGGTCGCCGACTACACCTGCTACTACGCGGTGAAGCGCGGGGACGCCAGCAACATCACCTACCGCGCGAACCACCTGTCCCGGCTGCGCTGCACCGCCATGATCATGGATCACGCGGCCCGGCTGATCGAGGAGGGGCCGAACCGGGACGCCGTCCTCAAGCGTCATTTCACCTGGGAGCTCTCCAAGCTCATCCAGGACGATTTCGTGGCGCTGGACGACGAGACGAAGCGCGACATCTGCGCCGGCATCACCCGGCTCGCGGACGCCTATCTGACGGACCCGCTGAGCGACGGACTCCCGGTCAAGCTGCGCGCCAGGCTCTGGCTCGCGCAGCGCGGCGCCGTCGACGAACTCTGCCGTGCGATCAGCGAAGAGGCCGAGCACGGGGCGCCCCCCTTCCACCTGGAGGACGGCCGGGCCTTCGCTCGCTACCCCGGGTTTCGCGACGCGGGTCTGGATCTCCCGGACCGCTGCTTCGAACTCGTCGGAGAGATCGTCCCCGGACGCCTGGCAGCCAAGACCCGGCTGGTCGAGTCGGGGTGGGTGCAGACCGGCGACGAGCTCGCGCTCGCGCTGACGGTCCGTGTCGGTGTCGTCGGCGAGACCGGCTCCGCCGTGATCCGTCTCGTCGAGGGCGCCATGCCCAAGAGCGCAGACAAGGCACGTGCCCGCCGACTGCCGGACGGGTACGAACTAGCCCCCGCGCAAGGGAAGTTCACCCGCGAAATCGCGCCCGACGGCGATGCGACCCTGGTGCGGGCCGTGATCCCGCTGGAGCCGCGCAGGATCAAGCGCGGGGTGCGCGTCTTCGTGGACGTGGCCGGAGGGACGTACGAGATCCCCGTACGCGGGGACGGACAGCCCATGCCGCTGGCCCGCCGCTGGCACGGCGAGAAGGACCCGTACCGGGCCGCGGCACAGCTCAACTCCAAGGGGCGTGTGGTGATCAGCACGGGCCCGCTCCATCCGCCCAGGAAGTCGCTGGGATCGCGGCTGCGATCCCGGTTGACCCGGGCCACGCGTTCCAAGAGGAAGTGACCATGAACATCTGTGTAGTCGCCCTGGGCAAGATCGGCCTGCCGCTCGCCGTGCAGTTCGCGGCCAAGGGCCACCGGGTGATCGGCGCCGACGTCAACGAGAAGGTCGTGGAGCTGGTCAACGCCGGTGTCGAGCCGTTCCCCGGCGAGCACGACCTGGACGTCAAGCTCAAGGAGACCGTCGACGCGGGGCTGCTGACCGCCACCACGGACACGGCCGCCGCCGTGGCCGAGTCCGAGGCCGTCGTGGTCGTCGTCCCGCTCTTCGTGGACGCCGAGGGCACCCCCGACTTCGGCTGGATGGACTCCGCGACCCGGGCGATCGCCGCCGGGCTCAAGCCGGGCACCCTCGTCAGCTACGAGACCACGCTGCCGGTCGGCACCACCCGCACCCGCTGGGCGCCGATGCTCGAAGAGGGCTCCGGCCTCAAGGCCGGCGAGGACTTCCACCTGGTGTTCTCCCCGGAACGGGTGCTCACCGGCCGGGTCTTCGCGGACCTGCGCCGCTACCCGAAACTGGTCGGCGGCATCGACGAGGCGTCGACCGCGCACGGCGTCTCGTTCTACGAGTCGGTCCTGGACTTCGACGAGCGCGCGGACCTGCCCCGCCCCAACGGCGTCTGGGACCTGGGCACTTCCGAGGCGTCCGAGCTGGCCAAGCTCGCCGAGACGACCTACCGGGACGTCAACATCGGCCTGGCGAACCAGTTCGCCCGCTTCGCCGACCAGCAGAACATCGACGTCCTCAAGGTCATCGAGGCCTGCAACTCCCAGCCGTACAGCCACATCCACCGGCCGGGCATCGCCGTCGGCGGCCACTGCATCCCGATCTACCCGCGGATGTACCTGTGGAACGACCCCTCGGCGACCGTGGTGCGCTCGGCGCGCGAGGCCAACGCCGCCATGCCCGAGTACGCGGTCGACCTGCTCGCCGCCGCCTACGGCGACCTGGACGGGGTCGGCGTGCTGGTGCTGGGCGCGGCGTACCGCGGCGGCGTGAAGGAGACGGCCTTCTCCGGCGTCTTCCCGACCGTCGAGGCACTCAAGGCGCGCGGCGCGGTGCCGTTCGTCTCGGACCCGATGTACACGGCCGAGGAACTGGCCGCGCACGGGCTCGTCCCGCACGAGGGCCAGACCGTCACCGCCGCGATCCTCCAGGCCGACCACGCGGAGTACCGCGAACTGTCCGCCGCCGACCTTCCGGACGTCCGCGTCCTGGTCGACGGCCGCCGCACCACGGACCCGGCCCGCTGGGAAGGCGTGCGCCGCGTCGTCATCGGCGGCTGATCACACCGCGCACGTGCGAGGGGCCCCGGCCGTGCGGCCGGGGCCCCTCGCACGTTCCGGCGGCGCGGCCGGTCCGTTCGTCCGTCAGAGTTCGAGGAGCGTGGACTCGTCGGTCTCGCGGTAGCGCGCACCGGTCTGCGGGCACTCCCACACGCCCTGCTCGTCCGCGCTCTCCACGAGCTTCACACCGGCACGTCCGACCCAGCCGATCCGGCGGGCGGGGACGCCGACGACGAGAGCGAAGTCGGGGACGTCCTTGGTGACCACGGCACCGGCCGCGACCATGGCCCAGCGGCCGATCCGGACCGGGGCGACGGCGACCGAACGGGCGCCCAGCGACGCACCCTCGGCGATCTTGACCCCGACGGCCTCCCAGTCCCCGCCGCGCTTCTGCTTGCCGTCGGGATCCACGGAGCGGGGGTTGTGGTCGTTGGTGAGGACCACCGAGGGGCCGATGAAGACACCGTCGGCCAGCTCGGCCGGCTCGTACACCAGCGCGTAGTTCTGGATCTTGACGTTGTCGCCGATCCGGACGCCCGTACCGACGTAGGCGCCGCGCCCGACGACACAGCCTTCACCGAGGCGGGCCTGTTCGCGGATCTGGGCGAGTTCCCAGACGCTGCTGCCGTCGCCGATCTCGGCGGTCTGGTCGACCTGGGCGGTGGGCTGGACTCTGTAACTCACTTCTGTGCCTTCCGGAGCGCGACTTCGCCCGGTGAGCATACGTCCTGGTGCCCGCCCAGCAGCAGCCGGTCGTAGTCGTTCCGGACGGTTCCCCAGTCCCAGGCCGCAAGCGCGTGACGGGACGCCTCGCGCCCGGCCGCGGCCCGGATCTCCTCGCAGGAGGTGACGGCGAGGATGCGTTCGGCGGCCTGCTCCGGCGTGGTGACCACCCAGTCCTCGGGGAAGAGGGTGCGGGTGCTGTGCGGCCGTCCGGCCACGAACGGCCAGTCCCGGACCACCGGTACGGCACCGGACGCCGCACCCTCCATCAGGCCGACGTGGCAGCCCTCGCGGACCGAACTGCTGAGGATCACTCCCACGCCGGTGAGTACGCCGGGTACGTCGTCGCTCGGGCCGATCCTGTGCACGGCGCCCGTCGGCTCCAGCTCGGCCAGATCCCGATCCAGGGCCGCGCGGTAGGCGGCGGCCGCCGCACTCGGCGCGGGGTCGATGCCGTTGCCGACCATGAGCAGGCGGTACCGCTCGTCCTTGGCGCGCAGCAGCCTGATCACGTCGAGAGCCCAGCGCGGGTCCTTGGCGATCTGCCCGATGCCCACCAGACCCACGGTGAACCGGGCGTCCTCGCCCTTGGGCCGGTCGAACCGCCGCAGGTCCAGCGCGTTGTGCAGGAAACGAAGGCGCGGTGCGTCGGGTGCGAGCAGCCGGGGAACGGCGGCGGTGGTCATCTCCCGCATGTGTTCCGCGATGAACACGATGTCGTCGACCCGGGTGAAGTCCATGATGTGAGGCCAGTACGTGAACGATTCGTACTTGTGGAGACGTACGACCACCCGGGTGCTCCCGGGGTCGACCAGCGTCATGAACGCGGCGGCGGTGGAGCACCACTCGACGAAGACGGTGTCCGCCCAGTCGAGATGGGGGCGAAGGGCGGCTTCGACCTGGGCCGCGTACGCGTCCTGGAGCCCGAGCGGTGCCTCGACCATCCGCCGCAGGCCCTTGGCCAGCGGCGCCAGGTCCGGGTCGGCCGCCAGGTCGAGGGTGCTCAGTTCGACGTCGGGGTGGTTCGCGTAGTGGTCGGTGAGCAGTCCCAGGAAGTTGGCGTTGGCCCGGGTCACCACGAGCAGCCGCAACGGCCGGTCGGACGGGGGCGTGGCCGCGGGCACGCTCCGGCCGCGGGGTGCGGCCACCGCGCGCGCGACGGCGCCGGCGTGCAGACGGGCGGTGAAGCCCGCCGGGTCGTCCGAGAGGGGGGAGTGGAGCCGGTCGACGTGCGGGACCCGGTGGAACGCCAGCATCAGCGCCCGAACGAAGGCCGCCGTGGCTTCCTTCTCCCGACCGGCCTTGAATTCGCTGTCCGCGTAAGCCAGTTCGGCCCCGTATGCCGGGACGAGGTGGCGCGGGACGAGTCCTCGGCCGAGTTGTGCGGCGGCCGCCTCCCCGAGCAGTTCGGCCTTGAGCCGCCGGTCCTGAACGCGGTGTGCGCAGACACCGAGGACCCGTTCGGCGATGAACGGACGGTCGGTGCGGGCCAGTCTGGAGATTGCCCGTCGGGCGGTTCTGGCCAGAAGTTCATCAGGGATCTGTGGTGTTGGCACGGGGAGGCTCCACTGTTGAGGCAGGAACTGGGACCGTACGGCCTATCGCGAGTGAGGGAAAATCCCGAACTACCTCCGTGGCCAAGGGAATTGTGAGAGTCACCGGCACCCGCACGGGCGCGCCCGGCCGGTCGGCCTCCCGGACCGGCCCATGCTCCGCCGCCTGGGCGGCGGAGGCCGGTACGACCGCGTCGGCCGAGGGCCCGGCACACCGCCCCGCCGCCGCGGCATCCACCGCGAGAGCGCGGCGGCGAAGGTGATCCGGCCGGTCGCGTCGGCTGCCGCGGAGAGCCTGCCGTCAGCGGCGGCCACGGGCGAGTGGGCGCGGCCGCGATCGGCCGTTTTGTTCGGTTCCGGTCATGGTCCGGTCCGGGCGCGCGGTCGGGCGGTCTGCTTCCCCGGCAGGGCCCGGTTTGACCCCTTGCCTGGGCAACCGTAATCTTGACCTTCGGCGTGTTTCCATGCGCGCCCACCCCTGAGCACATTCCTCCCGGCGGTCCGTCCGGCGGGAGAGGCCGCTCGTCCTTCCGGACCGCCGTGGGCTTGCGCCCGCGCGGGCGGCTGGCATCAGGGGATCCGTTCCGAGCGAGAGAGAGATCCGCGTGTACGCCATCGTGCGCAGCGGTGGCCGTCAGCACAAGGTTGCTGTCGGTGACATCGTTGAGGTTGACAAGATTTCCACTGCCAAGGTTGGCGACACGGTCGAGCTCTCGACCCTGCTCGTGGTCGACGGCGACGCCGTGACCAGCGACCCGTGGGTGCTGGCCGGGATCAAGGTCCAGGCCGAGGTCGTGGACCACCACAAGGGTGCGAAGATCGACATCCTTCGCTACAAGAACAAGACCGGCTACCGCCGTCGCCAGGGTCACCGTCAGCAGTACACGGCGATCAAGGTCACCGGCATCCCCACGGCTGCGAAGTAAGGGACTGAGGAGACATGGCACACAAGAAGGGCGCATCGTCCACCCGGAACGGTCGCGATTCCAACGCTCAGCGGCTCGGCGTTAAGCGCTTCGGCGGTCAGGCCGTCAACGCCGGTGAGATCCTGGTCCGCCAGCGCGGCACCCACTTCCACCCGGGCACGGGCGTCGGTCGCGGTGGCGACGACACGCTGTTCGCGCTGACCGCCGGTGCGGTCCAGTTCGGTACGCACCGTGGCCGCAAGGTCGTGAACATCGTTCCGATCGCCGCCTGACAGACGGCGCTCGTCGAGCGATTCCAGCGGAGGCGGACCTCACTTCCCCCAGGGGAAGCGGGTCCGCCTTTCGCGTGTTTCTCCCATGAGAGACGGCCTTCTCCTGCGCGGGACGGCACGAGTGAGACATTTCTGTACGTATGTAACTGGAGGTTCCCACCATGACCACCTTCGTGGACCGCGTCGAGCTGTATGTCGCCGCGGGTAACGGAGGCCACGGCTGCGCCTCCGTACACCGTGAGAAATTCAAGCCGCTGGGCGGGCCGGACGGCGGCAACGGCGGACGCGGCGGCGATGTGACGCTGGTCGTCGACCAGTCGGTCACCACGCTCCTCGACTACCACCACCGCCCGCACCGCAAGGCCACCAACGGCCAGCCCGGCGAGGGCGGCCACCGTTCCGGCAAGGACGGGCAGGACCTGGTCCTGCCGGTGCCCGACGGCACGGTCGTGCTCGACAAGAAGGGCAACGTGCTGGCCGACCTCGTCGGCCACGGCACCACGTTCGTGGCCGGTCAGGGCGGTCGCGGTGGTCTCGGCAACGCCGCGCTGGCCTCCGCCCGGCGCAAGGCCCCCGGATTCGCGCTGCTCGGCGAGCCCGGCGAGGCCCGGGACATCGTCCTGGAGCTCAAGACCGTCGCCGACGTCGCGCTGGTGGGCTACCCGAGCGCGGGGAAGTCCTCGCTCATCTCCGTCCTGTCGGCGGCCAGGCCGAAGATCGCCGACTACCCGTTCACGACCCTCGTGCCGAACCTCGGCGTGGTCACCGCGGGCAGCACCGTCTACACCATCGCCGACGTCCCGGGCCTGATCCCGGGCGCCAGCCAGGGCCGCGGCCTCGGCCTGGAGTTCCTGCGGCACGTGGAGCGCTGCTCGGTCCTCGTGCACGTCCTGGACACGGCGACGCTGGAGTCCGACCGTGACCCGGTCTCCGACCTCGACGTGATCGAGGAGGAGCTGAAGCAGTACGGCGGTCTGGACGACCGGCCCCGCATCGTCGTCCTCAACAAGATCGACATCCCGGACGGCAAGGACCTCGCGGACATGATCCGCCCGGACCTGGAGGCGCGCGGCTACCGCGTCTTCGAGGTGTCGGCCGTCGCCCGCACCGGTCTGAAGGAGCTCTCCTACGCGCTCGCGGGCGTCATCGAGGAGGCGCGTGCGGCCAGGCCCGTGGAGGTGGCGACCCGGGTCGTCATCCGCCCGAAGGCCGTCGACGATGCCGGTTTCACCGTCACCAAGGAGGAGGACGGCCTCTACCGCGTGCGCGGCGCCAAGCCGGAACGCTGGGTCCGGCAGACCGACTTCAACAACGACGAGGCCGTGGGTTACCTGGCGGACCGGCTCAACCGCCTCGGGGTCGAGGACGAGTTGCTGAAGGCCGGTGCCCGTGAGGGCGACGGCGTGGCCATCGGCGCCGAGGACGACGCGGTCGTCTTCGACTGGGAACCGTCCATGGCGACGGGTGCGGAGATGCTCGGTCGGCGCGGCGAGGACCACCGCTTCGAGGCGCCCCGCCCGGCGGCGCAGCGCCGCCGCGACCGCGAGGCCGAACGCGACGAGGCGCAGCGGGAGTTCGACGACTTCGACCCGTTCTAGGGCGTGTTTCGAAAGCCCCGCCTGGCCCGCGGCGTCCGGCACGGCGCCTCGCCACGTCGTCGGGATCGTCCACGTACGCCCCGTACGAGGACGACCCTCCGCCTTGCGATGCATCGCACCGGACGCCGCGGGCCCCGCCCTGCGGGCGGACGGCGCTGCCCCGGCCGCTCCGTCACGTGCCGAACGCGCCTGTTTCGTACGTCTGTTCGCCGACTCGGCGAGCACTCCGCGTCAGTCGGCCGACAAGCGGAACGCGCTCAAGGGTGATTCATGCCGCTCAACCGTGTGGCGTCGGTCACCCGTCAAGGAAGCGTCAATTCCGGTGTTTGCCCTGATCGCAGGGCGCCACAGGGTTGCGGCACGGCGTGCGGTGGCCTACGTCCACCTTGCGAGACGGTAACGGAGAGTGCAACCATCGCTGTATCTCCCAGCCCTCAAGGTAGGTCGTCCGTGTCTGCTCAGCACATAGCCAAAGCCCGAACCACAGCAGTCGTGCTCGCCGGCGGTACCGGCCAGCGCGTGGGGCTGTCGATCCCGAAGCAGCTGCTGAAGATCGCGGGCAAGGCGGTCATCGAGCACACGCTGTCGATCTTCGAGCAGGCCGACTCCATCGACGACATCATCGTGCTGATGGCTCCCGGGTACGTGCCCGACGTGGAGAAGATCGTCGCCAAGGCCGGGCTCACCAAGGTCGCCAAGGTCATCGAGGGCGGTTCCACTCGCAACGAGACCACCGAGCTGGCCATCGCGGCCCTCGGCGAGGGGCTGGCCGAGGGCGAGGACCGCAACGTCCTCTTCCACGACGCCGTGCGCCCCCTGCTCTCGCAGCGCGTCATCAAGGACTGCGTCGACGCCCTGGAGCGCTACCAGGCGGTGGACGTCGCCATCCCGTCCGCGGACACGATCATCGTGACGCGTACCCACGGCGGCGACGGCGAGTTCATCACCGATGTGCCCGACCGCTCCCGGCTGCGTCGTGGCCAGACGCCGCAGGCGTTCAAGCTGTCCACGATCCGCAGGGCGTACGAGGTCGCGGCCGGCGACCCGAACTTCCAGGCCACCGACGACTGTTCGGTCGTCCTGAAGTACCTCCCCGACGTGCCGATCTACGTGGTCGCGGGCGACGAGTACAACATGAAGGTCACCCAGCCGGTCGACGTCTTCATCGCGGACAAGCTCTTCCAGCTGGCCTCCACGGCCGTTCCGCAGCCGACGGACGACGCCGCCTACCGTGATCTGCTCACCGGCAAGACCCTGGTCGTCTTCGGCGGCTCGTACGGTATCGGGGCGGACATCGCGACGCTCGCCGAGTCCTACGGCGCCACCGTCTACGCCCTGGGCCGCTCCACCACGGGCACGCACGTGGAGAACCCTGAGCACATCGACGACGCGCTCTCCAAGGCGTACGCCGACACCGGCCGCATCGACTACGTGGTCAACACCGCGGGTGTACTCCGCATCGGCAAGCTGGCCGAGACGGACAACACGACCATCCAGGAAGCGCTGAACGTCAACTACCTGGCACCGGTCCAGATCGCCCGCGCCTCCCACAAGTACCTCGCCGAGACCAAGGGCCAGCTGCTGCTCTACACCTCCAGCAGCTACACCCGGGGCCGTGCGGAGTACAGCCTCTACTCGTCCACCAAGGCCGCCATGGTCAACCTCACCCAGGCGCTCGCGGACGAGTGGGCGAACGAAGGCGTGCGGGTGAACTGCGTGAACCCCGAGCGCACCGCCACGCCGATGCGCACCAAGGCGTTCGGCGAGGAGCCCGCGGGCACCCTGCTCTCCTCCGAGGCGGTCGCGAGGACCTCCCTCGACGTCCTGCTCTCCGAGATGACCGGCCACGTCATCGACGTACGGCAGCAGGACCCGACCCGCGGCGCCTCCGAGGCATCGGGCTTCGAACAGGCGCTGGCCGCTGTCCTGGACCGACAGGCCGATGTGTAATACTGCTTGACAATCCACCATTCGGACCCCTGAAGTCGCCCGGGCGAATTCAGGGGTCCGAATTCGTGAAGCTCAAGCTTCACAAATTCCTCGCAAGGCAACCAGTCGGCACCCTCGGGAGCGGTACTTCGTGATTTCGAAAGCCATGCGCTTGGCCAGGGTGGGCAGCGCTTCGGAGCTGGCCGCAGCTCTTCTCATGGCTCTGGGTTTCCCATGCATAATGCTCGCGGCCCTGCTCCCCAATCTCTGGTTCTTCGCCGGCGCCGCCGCGGTGACCTACCTGGCCGACCAGCACCTGCATCGTCGCGGCAGCTATCTGGTCAACCGGCTGTCCGCCATCCGCGCGGGGCTCTCGATCCGCTTCCTGGTCCGCCAGCTCCTGCTCATCCTGCTGCTCACCCGCATGGGATACGGCGAGGAGGCGCTGTTCTACACGACCGTCGCCTGCCTGCTGGCCTTCTATGCCCTCCAGGCGCCACAGAGCGCGATAGTGACGTTGATCAAGAACCGGCGCAGGCTCCCGGTCGTCACCCGCAACGTCGACCTGGAGCGGGTGCGGATCCCCGACGCCCCGAGGCCGCTGCTCATGAACCGGGCCGCGGAGAAGATGCTCCACCTGGACGTCTTCGCGATGGTGGGCGTCCTGGTCGCGGTGGAGACCGATGTGCACGTCATCGCCTACGCGGGCCTGGCCGTGACCCTGGTTCTCGCGGCCTGCTACCTGGCGGTGCTCGTTCCGTACCTCCGCCCGAAGCGGATCGTGGGCCCCGACTCCAAGGTGCTCGACGCCGTGGACGCCTGGCTGCGTGAGTACCAGCCGACCGTGGTGCTCTACTTCTCCGGCTCCAAGGACTCGGCCTACCAGGTCAACATGTGGCTGGAGACCATGGCGCAGGTCGAGGGACGCCCGCTGATCCTGCTGCGCGAGCGCGCCATCGTGCCCCAGTTGCACACGACGTCGGTGCCGGTGCTCTGCGTGCCCGGCGGCGTGCACCTGATGAACCTGGACCTCTCGTCGGTGCGGGTCGCGCTGTACGCGGCCAACGTCGGCAAGAACATCCACCTGCTCCGGGTGCCCACGATGAAGCACGTCTTCATCGGCCACGGCGACAGCGACAAGCTCGCCAGCGTCAACCCGTACAGCAAGGCGTACGACGAGGTGTGGACCGCGGGCCGGGCCGGCCGCGACCGCTACGCACTGGCGGACGTCGGGGTGCGCGACGAGGACATCGTCGAGGTGGGCCGCCCGCAGCTCGCGCCGATCCGTCCGTGGTCCGGCGCGCCGAAGAACCCGATCCCGACCGTGCTCTACGCCCCCACCTGGGAGGGCTGGGACGACAACCCGGGCAACACCTCGCTGCTGCTGGCCGGCGAGAACATCGTCCGGCGCCTGCTGAACGCCGAGAAGCCGGTCCGGCTGCTCTACAAGCCGCACCCCTTCACGGGCACCCGCAGCCCCGCGGCCAAGGCCGCGCACCAGCGGATCACCGCGATGATCGAGAAGGCCGCCGCCGAGCGTGCCACCGACCCCCGCTGGGCGAAGGAGGCCGCGGAGCTCCGGTCGGTGCGGGCCGAGGCACGGGCCGCACTGGCCCGTATCGAGGCGCGTCTCGACGTGCTGACGAGCGGCGGGCAGAGCTCCGGGGACGAGGCCGAACTGTCCCGCGACTCGCTGGCCGACCCGGCGCGCGAGGCCGAGATCGCGCGGCTCAGGAACGAGTGGAACGCGGCATCCTGGCGCGCGCTCGGCTGGTGGGAGCACAAGGTCGTCACGGGCGCCCGGATGCGGCTGTACGACTGCTTCAACGAGTCGGACGCCATGGTCTCGGACATCTCCAGCGTGGTGTCGGACTTCATCGCCAGTGGGAAGCCGTACGCGGTCACCGACTCGGCGGCCCTGGGCGAGGACGAGTTCCGGCGGCAGAACACCGCGGTGCGTGCCGCCGTCATCCTGTCCAACGAGGCGACCGAGCTGGACGCCCTGCTCGCGGCGGTATCGGACCCCGCGGCGGACGAGCTGGCGACCGACCGGCGCGAGCTGAAGGAGTACCTCCTCGGCCCGGACGAGCCCACCTCCATCGTGCAGTTCGACAGGGCCATCGAGGCACTCGCGGCCAGGTCGGCGGCCCGGAACGCCCGGGTGGCGAGGAGCGTCGGCGAACCCGTGAGTGGCTGAGAACCGACGTTCCCCGTTAGCACGAACCATCGGCCCGGCATAGCCCAAAAGGGTTGTGCCGGGCTTTTGTGATGGGCGTCACCTCTTGGGAGTGTCGTGCAGGGCAACCAACGTGTGATGTTGCCTGTCTTCTGTTGATGTGAACGACATGCCAACCCCTGACGTGACCGTGGTCGTCGGTGCCTATGAGGCCATGCCCTACCTCGTGCGCTGCCTCGAATCGGTGGAGGCGCAGACCATCGGCCCCCACCGGATCGAGATCGTGGCGGTCGACGACGGCTCGACCGACGGCACCGGTGAGTACCTGGAGAAGTTCGCGGCCCAGTCCGCGGTACCGACCCGGGTGGTCAGACAGGCGAACTCCGGCGGGCCCAGCGGGCCGCGCAATGTGGGACTCGGGCTGGCCCGCGGCCGTTACGTCTTCTTCCTCGACGCCGACGACTATTTCGGAGAGGAGGCCCTGGAGCGCATGGTCGCGATGGCCGACCGGGCGGGCACCGATGTGGTGCTCGGCAAGGTCGTCGGCGTGAACAGAGGAGCGCCGAAGTCGATGTGGACGGCCACCAAGGAACGCGTCGACGTCTACAACTCCAAGATCGTGTACACGCTCAGTGCGCAGAAACTCTTCCGGCGCGCATTGCTGGAGCGTCTCGGTCTGAGATTCGACGAGGGCCTCAAGACGGGCGAGGACGCGCTTTTCACCATGGAGGCGTATCTGCGGGGCGCCGGGATTTCCGTCATCTCCGATTACACCTGTTACTACCTGGTCGGCCGGGACGACGGAAAGCACGTCACCAAGAGCGGCACCTACGAATGGCGCTTCGATTCCATGCGCGCCATGATGCAGCTCATCCACCGCCTCGAACCCGCCGGGCCGAAGCGCGATTTCCTGATGGTCCGCCCCTTCACGGTCGGGATGCTGCAGCAGTTCGGCCCGGTCTTCCTCCGTGACTCGGAGGAGGTCCGGCGGCACAAGATGGAGCTCGCCGCCCCGCTCATGGACACGTACTGGGACGCCGGGGTGGCGGCCCAGATCAAGGTCGCCGAGCGGTTGCGGCTCGCCGCCGTCGCACGGGGCAGGTCCGATGTCCTGGTGGACGTGCTGACCTTCGTACGGGACAAGTCCGTTCCGGACGTGGTGCGTTCGCGCAAGGGGGACAAGCTCTTCCTGGCGTACCCGCACTTCCGGGACCGGTCGAGCGGACTCTCCGAAGCGGACTTCGAGGTCACCGTGCCCGACTGGCACGACGGCAAGCGCATCGAGAGGCCCGCGGCGGCGGCGCGCAGGGCGTCGCTGTCCCGGCGTCTCGTCCGGCGCATGCGGCGGGACGTACGGCGCTGGAAGTCGCGGATCGGCGGGCGCTGAGCGATGCCCGGCCCGGGCCGGGACGCAGGTCCGGCCCGGCTCCGGAGGCATGGCCGGCGGGCCCGGACGGATGACCGTTTTGACCCCGACCCCCGGGCGCATGGCAGTTCCGGCGCCGGACTTACGACCGGTCCGGGCCGGACGAATGTCTTGTTTCGTTCACGAAGTTGACGACCCGGGAAACACGCGGCGATTCCCAGTAAAGTCGCCCATCGGGTCGCGGCCGCGACAAGTCGGATACCTCAACCGTGAGGACTGGTCACGTGAAGGCTCTCGTACTGTCCGGAGGGGCCGGCACACGCCTGCGTCCCATCACGCACACCTCGGCCAAACAACTGGTGCCAGTGGCGAACAAGCCCGTGCTGTTCTACGGCCTGGAAGCCATCGCGGAAGCCGGCATCACCGAGGTCGGCATCATCGTCGGCGAGACTGCGGACGAGATCCGCGAAGCGGTCGGCGACGGCTCCCGGCTCGGCATCGACGTCACGTACATCCCGCAGGAACAGCCGCTCGGTCTTGCCCACGCGGTCCTGATCGCCCGTGACTTCCTGGGGGACGACGACTTCGTCATGTACCTGGGCGACAACTTCATCGTCGGCGGGATCACCGGTCTGGTGGACGAGTTCCGCACGGAGCGGCCCGACGCGCAGATCCTGCTGACCCGGGTACCGGACCCGACCTCCTTCGGCGTCGCGGAGCTCGACGCCGAGGGCCGGGTGGTGGGCCTGGAAGAGAAGCCGAAGGAGCCCAAGAGCGATCTGGCGCTCGTCGGCGTCTACCTCTTCACCCCCGCCATCCACGAGGCGGTCCGCTCGATCGAGCCCTCCTGGCGGGGCGAACTGGAGATCACCCACGCCATCCAGTGGCTGATCGACCAGAAGCGCGACGTCCGCTCCACCACGATCCGCGGGTACTGGAAGGACACCGGCAACGTCACCGACATGCTGGAGGTCAACCGCACCGTCCTGGAGACCGTCGAACCCGCTCAGGAAGGCGCCGAGGTCGACGAGGACAGCGAGATCATCGGCCGGGTGCGGATCGAACCCGGCGCCAAGGTCAGCGGCAGCCGTATCGTCGGCCCGGTGATCATCGGCGCCCGGTCGATGATCAGCGGCGCGTACGTGGGCCCGTTCACCTCGGTCTCGGAGGACGTCCGCATCGAGGACAGCGAGATCGAGTACTCCATCGTCCTGCGCGGCGCCTCCCTCGCGGGCGTCCGCCGCGTCGAGGCATCGCTCATCGGCCGCGACGTCGAGGTGACCCCCGCGCCCCGTTCCCCGTCCGCCCACCGACTCGTGCTCGGCGACCACAGCAAGGTGCAGATCTCCTCATGACCACCCACATCCTGGTGACCGGCGGCGCCGGATTCATCGGCTCCCACTACGTGCGCACGGTGCTCGGCCCCGAGGGCCCCGGCGACATCGCCGTCACCGTGCTCGACAAGCTCACCTACGCGGGCAATCCGGCCAACCTCGACGAGGTGCGCGATCACCCCGGCTTCAGGTTCGTGCAGGGGGACATCTGCGACGCCGCACTGGTCGCCGGACTGATGGCCGAGCACGACCAGGTGGTGCACTTCGCCGCCGAGTCCCATGTGGACCGCTCGATCGACGGCGGCGCCGAGTTCGTCCGTACGAACGTCGTGGGCACCCACACCCTGATCCACGCCGCGCACCAGGCCGGCATCAAGACCTTCGTGCACATCTCCACGGACGAGGTCTACGGCTCGATCGACGAGGGCTCCTGGCCGGAGACCGACCCGCTCGCGCCCAACTCGCCGTACTCCGCGGCCAAGGCGTCCAGCGACCTGATCGCGCTTTCGTACCACCGCACCCACGGCCTCGACGTGCGCGTGACCCGTTGCTCCAACAACTACGGGCATCACCACTTCCCCGAGAAGGTCGTCCCGCTCTTCGTCACCAATCTGCTGGACGGCGGGACGGTCCCGCTGTACGGCGACGGCGGCAACGTCCGCGACTGGCTGCACATCGACGACCACGTCCAGGGCATCGAACTGGTTCGCACGAAGGGCCGGGCCGGTGAGATCTACAACATCGGCGGAGGCACGGAGCTGTCCAACAAGGAACTGACCGCTCTGCTGCTGGAGGCGTGCGGCGCCGGCTGGGACAGCGTCACCTACGTCGAGGACCGCAAGGGGCACGACCGCCGTTACTCGGTCGACTGCAGCAAGATCCGCGAGGAACTCGGCTACGAGCCCCGCAAGGACTTCCGCACCGGTCTCGCCGAGACCGTGCAGTGGTATCGCGACAACCGCGCCTGGTGGGAGCCGCTGAAGGAGAGGGCCGCCCTGTGAGCGCCGTCTGGCTGGTCACCGGAGCCGCCGGGATGCTGGGCCGGGACGTCGTGGCCCGGCTCGCCGAGGAGGACGTCCCCGCGGTCGCCGCGGACCGCAGGGCCGTCGACGTCACCGACCCCGGATCGGTGCGCGCGGCCTTCGAGGAACACCGCCCCGCCGTCGTGGTGAACTGCGCCGCCTGGACCGCGGTCGACGACGCCGAGACCATGGAGGGCTCCGCGCTGCTGATCAACGGCACGGGGCCCGAGCTCCTTGCCGCGGCCTGCCGTGAGCACGGCGCCGTCCTCCTCCAGGTCTCCACCGACTACGTCTTCGCCGGTGACGCCGGAAAGCCGTACGCCGAGGACGACGCCACCGGGCCGCGCAGCGCCTATGGCCGCACGAAGCTGGCCGGTGAGCGGGCGGTGCTCGACACCCTGCCGGACACCGGCTACGTGGTGCGCACGGCCTGGCTGTACGGGGCGGGCGGCGGAAACTTCGTCCGGACCATGATCAAGCTGGAGGGTGTGAAGGACACCCTCGACGTGGTGGACGATCAGCGGGGACAGCCCACCTGGACCGTCGATCTGGCCGACCGTCTGGTCCGGCTCGGGCAGGCCGCGCTCGCCGGCACCGCCCCTGCGGGCGTCTACCACGGCACCAGCGGCGGCGAGACCACGTGGTTCGGCCTCACCCGCGAGATGTTCCGGCTGCTCGGCACCGATCCGGACCGTGTCCGCCCGACGACCAGTGCCGCCTTCGCGCGACCCGCCCCGCGGCCCGCGTACAGCGTGCTGGGGCACGAGCGCTGGTCGATGGCCGGAATCGAACCGATCCGGGACTGGCGGGAGGCGCTGGTGGCCGCCTTTCCGGAACTCGTCACGGCGGAAAGATCGTGAACAAGCCGCGGAGGGACGTCGCCTGAGCCTTCGGTTGAGTTCCGGCGCGTGTGCCGATGGTCTGATTTCGGACGAATTTCAAACATGTGAAAACGAAGGTTTGAATCGGGGAACGCTACGCCACAGCGCGTTAATACGATAACTTCACCGGGACCGGACCATTGGTGCCTCCGAAGGGCTGCTCCCACGTGAACCGCCATGACTTTCTGCGTCATTTGCACCGCATCTACCGTCCCCGGAACTATCTGGAGATCGGGGTCAACGACGGCAGGAGCCTGGCCCTTTCACGAGTGCCCTCCGTCGCCGTCGACCCTGCTTTCCGGGTGATCACGGACATCAGCTGCGATGTTCACCTGGTCAAGGCGACGAGCGACACGTTCTTCGCCCGTAAGGATCCGCTCCTGCACCTGCGCAACGGCCGGAACCCGTTCCGCGCACTCGCCCGCCGTGACCCGCTCAATCTGCTCGGTGGGGACCCGAAGCTGGAACTCTCGTTCATCGACGGCATGCACCTCTTCGAGTACGCACTGCGCGACTTCATGAATGTCGAGAAGCACTCCCGCTGGTCGAGCGTGATCGTGCTCGACGACATGCTGCCGCGGGACGTCGACGAGGCGGCCCGCGACCGTCACACCAAGTTCTGGACCGGTGACGTCTACAAGGTGGTGCAGGTGCTCCGCCGCTTCCGCCCCGACCTGGTCGTCGTCGAGGTCGACACGGCCCCGACCGGTGTGGTCGTCGTGTTCGGCGCCGACCCGGAGAGCCGGATACTGAAGAACGCGTACGACCGGATCATCGAGGAGTACGTCGTACCCGATCCGCAGAAGGTGCCGGAGGAGGTGCTGGTACGGAAGAACGCCGTCCAGCCCGAGGCGCTGCTCCGCGCCGACTTCTGGCCCGCTCTCGTGCGCGCCCGTAACCTGCGCCGCCCACGCTCGGCGTTCGCGCCCCTGCGCCGGAGCATCGAGTCCGTGACCGGAGCGCGGCCGTAACCACTGCCGCGCCGTGACGGGCGCACGGTCGTCACCACTGCCGCGCCGTCACCGCGACCGGTCCGGAACGGGCGCGGCCGTGGCCGGGCTCGTCCCCGTCAGGACAGTGGAGGGGGACGGCCGTACGGAAGCCCCCGTGATCCGCACGGATCACGGGGGCTTCCGTCGTTCCCTGCCGGCTCGGCCGCGCCCACCCGGCTCAGCTCCGGGCGCGCAGCTCCGCGTAGTACGCCTCGCATGCCTCGTACGACGGCAGCAGCCCCGCCTTCTCGGCCTCGGCCAGCGAGGGGGCCGCGGCGTCCTTGTCGGACAGCAGGGGCGTGATGCCCTCGGGCCACTCGATGCCCAGCTCCGGGTCGAGCGGGTCGATGCCGTGCTCGCGGGTGGGCGCGTAGCCCTCGGAGCACAGGTACACCACCGACGCGTCGTCGGTCAGGGCCATGAAGGCGTGACCGAGCCCCTCGGAGACGTAGACGGCGTGATGGTCCACGTCGTCGAGCCGGACGGCCTCCCACCGCTTGTACGTGGGCGAGCCGACCCGGATGTCCACGATGACGTCGAGCACCGCGCCGCGCACGCACTTGACGTACTTCGCCTGGCTCGGCGGCACGTCGGCGAAGTGGACACCGCGCAGAGTTCCGCGGCTGGAGAGGGAGAAGTTGGCCTGCGCGAGGCTGAGCGTGTGCCCGACGGCCTCATCGAGATCCGACGCCTTGAACCACTCGTGGAAGCTGCCGCGGCTGTCCGTGAAGACCTTGGGTTCGTGTACCCAGGCCCCTGCGATGGAGAGCTGCCGCATGCGATCACGTCCTCGTTCCGTGTGTTCTGATGCTTGTGTTTCTGGTGGTGCAGTGGTGTCGGCTCGTCGGCGAGACCGGCACATCACCGGTGAGGCCGGTGGTGCCTGGGAGCCCCGTGGTGCCGACGAGGCCGGTGGTCTCGGACCGGCCGAAGGCGCCGACCGGCCGTGGAGCAGCCGAGGGGATCAGCCGCCGAGAAGCCGTTCGGCGAGGCGGCGCGCCCGCTTCCGACCCTGGGGAGGGAGCTTGCGTACGACGGGGCCGCCGATGCTGCGCAGCGCCCGGCGCAGTGTCGCCTTCCGGCGCTGCGCGGCGACACCTGCCATGACCGAGGCCGGGGCCTCGGGCAGACCCGCGTCCAACTGGATCCGCCCGCCCGCGCCGATCGTGACGGAGCACAGCGGCAGCGGGGGGTTCTTCTCCCCGTCCAGCCGGACGGAGAGGTTCCAGTCGCCCGCCGCGAGGCCGGGCGCGCGTTCGGGGACGACGAGGTGGGCCCGGTCCTTCGTCGGGTGCAGCGTGGTGCGCAGCGTGTGCACGGCCGTACCGGTTCCGTCGGTCGGGGTCAGGACCAGACGGGCGTCGGACGGGGCGGTGGTGCCGGTGGTGAAGAGGTCCAGCCGGAGTTCGGACCGGCGGCCCGGGACCCGGAGCACCGGACGCCCCTCGAGATAGGTGGCGAGCTTCTTGCCGCGGCGGTTCACGTCGAGCGTGAGGTTGCCGTGCGGGTCGGTGAAGTAGGGGATGACGGCGCGCGCCGGTGAACCGAGCGACGCGGGCAGGCAGGCGGCGTCCACCTCCGGCGCGCGGTCGGCGCCCAGCCGTGCCTTGCGGACCAGGCCCAGGCCGCGCAGCGGCACCCAGATGTCCCAGAAGCCGCGGGAGACCCGGCCGCGGCCCTTGACGGCCTCCGAGGAGACATGACCGCTGCCGCGCAGCACGACCTCGCAGACCCCGTCGCCGAGGTCGTCGATGTCGGTGGTGAACGAGGCGGGGCAGGGCCATTCGACGGCCGTCTCGCGGTTGCGCAGCGACAGCTCGGCGCAGAAGCCGTCGATGTCGTCCGTGACGTCCAGCGGTTCGTCCCCGGGCAGCAGTCCGTTCACGGTGTCCGGGTGCAGGAAGTAGCGGCCCTCGCGGCGCAGCAGCTTCACCGGCTCCTGGTCGTCGCCGTGGACCAGCCGGGCGGTGACGGTGACGGCGACGCGGCCGTCCGGCTGCCAGGCGAACTCCTCCAGCCGGGCCGCCGCCTTGACGTTCCCTGCGAACCGGGCGATCCGGAGCAGGCCCTCCCGGTCGTCCTTGCGCAGGAGCGTCGACCGCACCCGCAGCAGCGGGCCGAGGCCGTGGTGCACGCCGTCGCCCATGAAGTCGAGGGCCAGCGGCCTGATCGCGTCGACCATCTCCTGGAAGAAGTCCGGCTGGTACTTGACGACCGCGGGTTCGCTGAGTCGGCTCAGCATCTCGACCCGGTAGAAGCGGCGCAGCAGCAGATCGCGGAACGCGCCCGGCTCGGTGTTGGCGACGACGACGTCCAGGACCTCACGGAGGTTCCCGTAGTACTGGGACGGGACGATCCTGGTCGATCCCGCGTTCTTGCCGTCGTCGCGCCGGGAGTAGTAGTAGCAGGTGTAGGTGCCGAGGATCGAGACGGCCTTCGCGGGGAAGTACGCCTGCATCATGTAGAGCTGGTCCTCCAGCCGGCGCTTGCCCTCGGGATAGGCGATGCCGTTCTCGCGGAGGAACGCCGTACGGAACATCTTGTGCGGCGTGAGGCTGTCGTAGAGCGGTGCGTCGTGGAGCGTGCACTTCTCACGGTCCTTCTTGAACACGCCGTGCGGCACACCGCGGAAATTGCTGGCCACCTTGCCGATGACGATGTCCGAGCCGTTGCGGTGCCCCATCTCGTACAGACGGAGCAGGGCGTCCGAGGCGAGATGGTCGTCCTGGTCGACGAACTGGACGTACTCGCCCTTCGCCTCATCCACGCCGACGTTGCGGGGCTTTCCCGGCCACCCGGAATTGGGGATGGTGATCAGCCGGAAATGCGGGTGCTCCGCCGCCAGCTTCTCCAGCCGCTCAGGGGTGTCGTCCGTCGACCCGTCGTTGACGAACAGAACTTCGAACTCTTCCGGAGGCAATGACTGCCGCAGGAGCGAGTCGATGCAGGGGTCGATGTACTTGCCCGGGTTGTACACCGGAATGACGACACTAACTTTGACTGGCATCGCTGCTGTCCCATGTCTGGTAGGTCTCTGGAGATGGCGGCGGATGCGGGGCCGACACTGCCACTGCCGAAGCGAACGGGGGAGGGGCCGCCGCATTGCACCCTATCGGCTCTCAGATGAATGAAGTGATCCGATGGTTGCGCCGGATTCGGCACGCTTCGGCATTTCCCACTCCCCGAAGGCGCGGACGCGCGGCGCCGGAATACGGCCGTTCCGAATGCGTCCGGTACAGGTGCGTTTTGCGCAGGCACAAGCAGACACAGGTACGGCACCGGCACAAGGAGGCACAGGTACGGCGCTGGCACAAGAAGACACAGGTACGGCACCCGCACAAGGAGGCACAGGTACTACGGCACGGGCATGGGACACGGTGAGCCGATCCGGGGCAGCCGTACTGCGTGTACGGACACGTGTACGAACGAGTGCGGCCCCGTCCGGAGCGGGAGCGCGTACGTCCACGGGGCGGAACGCGCGGGCGTGTGTTCCCCTCTTTCCCGTAGATTGCGAGGGTTGGGCGAGGACGAATCATTGGGGATGGACGTGTCAGGGGCAAGGCAGGGCGTCGCAGAGGCCCACAGGATCGTGGTCAAGGTCGGTTCCTCCTCGCTCACCACGGCGGCGGGCGGCCTCGACGCGGACCGCGTCGACGCGCTCGTCGATGTGCTGGCCAAGGTGCGCAGCGGCGGGGAACGCGAGATCGTGCTCGTCTCCAGCGGTGCCATCGCCGCCGGACTCGCCCCGCTCGGCCTGCACCGGCGGCCCAAGGACCTGGCCAGGCAGCAGGCCGCGGCCAGCGTCGGCCAGGGGCTGCTCGTCGCCCGCTACACCGCCTCCTTCGCACGCTACGGCGTACGCGTCGGGCAGGTATTGCTGACCAGCAACGACACCAGCCGCCGCGCCCACTACCGCAACGCCTGCCGCACCCTGGACCAGCTCCTGGACATGGGCGCGTTCCCGATCGTCAACGAGAACGACACCGTGGCCACGGACGAGATCAGGTTCGGTGACAACGACCGGCTCGCGGCGCTCGTCGCCCATGTGGTCCGTGCCGACCTGCTGGTCCTCCTCTCGGACGTGGACGGCCTCTACGACGGGGACCCGAGCACTCCCGGCGCCACCCGGGTCGCCGAGGTGACCGGTCCGCAGGACCTGGCGGGGGTCGTCATCGGCAGCGCGGGGAAGGCGGGCGTCGGCACCGGCGGCATGGTCACCAAGGTCGAGGCCGCCCGGATCGCCACCGCCGCCGGGGTCCCGGTCGTCCTCACCTCGGCGAGCCGGGCCGCCGACGCCCTGGCCGGACGCGACACCGGCACGTACTTCCACCGCACCGGACGACGGTCCGCCGACCGGCATCTCTGGCTCGCCCACGCCTCCACCCCGCAGGGCTCGCTGACCCTCGACGACGGGGCCGTCCGGGCGGTCGTCGAACGGCACGGCTCGCTCCTGCCTGCCGGGATCCTGGCGGTCGAGGGCGAGTTCACCGCCGGCGATCCGGTGGAACTGCGCGACGTCGAAGGGCGTCCCGTGGCCCGCGGGCTCGTCAACTTCGACGCGAAGGAGATCCCGCAACTGCTCGGCCGCTCCACGCGCGACCTGGCACGGGAACTGGGGCCGGCGTACGAGCGCGAGATCGTACACAGGGACGATCTTGTCGTCCTGCACCGCTGACAGACCCCCTGAAACGGTTGAAAGTCCGGCCCCAGGACGGAGACCTTCATGAAAACCGCCCCATCCCGGGCCGCGGGCTGGTCAACTTTGTTACGGGGACACAGCGGGGTACCGCACAGTAAACGCATACACAGGAGGCCGCCGGTGAGACGAGCGCGCCCGGGGGCGCCGCCCCGAGGAACGGGTGGCCGGGCCCTGACCAGTGTCGGACCAGGTGCCGACTTCGACGGGAGCCGGTCCGCGGACCGTACGGACGACCGGACCACCGGGTTCGGGCCCGTGGCGGTGAAGCCGGGGCCGATGGGCGAGGGGCACGCCTCCGAGCGCACCCCGTCCAGGCTCTGGCACGTCACGTTGAGCGTCTCGGGCGCCGAGATCCCGCTCAGAGAGGTCAGACGCGGTCTCGAACAGCTCGCGCACGACCATCCCTTCCTGCTGACCAGCCGGTATGCCAACGACCACGCGGAGATCCGCTACTGGGAGGAGGCCCGCGATCTGCACGACGCGGCGGCGGTCGCCCTGCGGCTCTGGGGCGAGCACCGCTCCACCGCCGGGCTCCCGCCCTGGGAGATCGTGGGTCTGGAGGTCATCGACCGCGAGACGTACCACCAGCGCGTCGCCGAGGGGTACGGGCCGCCCCCGGCGGCCCCGGTCGGCGTGCATCCCTTCTGAGCACCGGGTACGACCGGCCACGGGCCCCGGGCACGACCGCCCGGGGCCCCGGCACGACCGGCGTGGGCGCCGTGGGTGCCGGCCACGGGTTCCGGGCACGATCCGTACGGGTGTTCCAGCATGGTCCCGCGCAGGCCCCGCGCCGCAGTTCCGCCAGGGGGTCCGGGCACGATCGGTCACCGGTTCGCGTACGACCGTCGCATGGTCCCGCGCAGGCCCGCGCCGCAGCTCCACCAGTGGGTCCGTGGATCGGTCGCCGGTTCGCGTTTTCCACCCGTCGCACGGTTCCGGGCACGCCCCGCCACACGCGATCAGTCACATGCTCCGGCATGACCGGCCCTCGGCAGCCGTCTCGCATCACGGGATACGTGGTGGATGCCCGCAGGGTGCGCACTACGCTGCGGGGCATGACCACGCTCTCGCCGTACGACAACATGTCCCCGGTCGCCCAGGCCGCCTACCGGGCCCGCTCCGCCGCCGCCGACATCGCGCCGCTGCCGCGCGCGGCGAAGGACGACGCGCTGCTCGCGATCGCGGACGCGCTGGAGGTACGGACGGGCGAGATCGTCGAGGCCAACGCCGAGGACGTCGCCCGCGCCCGCGAGGCCGGGACCAGTGAGGCGATCATCGACCGCCTCACCCTCACCCCGGAGCGGATCCGCGCCATCGCCGCCGACGTGCGCGACGTGGCGGCGCTGCCCGACCCGGTCGGCGAGGTCGTCCGGGGCTCCACCCTGCCCAACGGCATCGACCTGCGGCAGGTCCGGGTGCCGCTCGGCGTGGTCGGGATCATCTACGAGGCCCGGCCGAACGTCACGGTCGACGCTGCCGCGCTCTGCCTGAAGTCGGGCAACGCCGTGCTGTTGCGCGGCTCGTCCTCGGCGTACGCGTCCAACACCGCACTCGTACGAGTGATCCGCGACGCGGTCGGCGGCTCCGGCCTCCCGGCCGACTCGGTGCAGATGGTGCCGGGTGAGAGCCGTGAATCGGTGCGCGAGTTGATGCGGGCCCGCGGCCTCGTCGACGTCCTCATCCCGCGCGGCGGCGCCTCGCTGATCCGCACCGTGGTCGAGGAGTCCACCGTTCCGGTCATCGAGACCGGCACCGGCAATTGCCATGTCTACGTGGACGCGCGGACCGACATCGGCATGGCCGTCGAGATCCTGGTCAATTCCAAGGCGCAGCGCCCGAGCGTCTGCAACGCCGCCGAGACGCTCCTGGTGCACAAGGACGTCGCCGCGGAATTCCTGCCGCGCGCCCTGGACGCGCTGGCCGACGCCGGGGTGACCGTGCACGGCGACGAGCGGGTCCTCGAACACGCCGCCGGGTCCAAGGCCACCGTGGTGGCGGCGACCCCGGAGGACTGGGAGACCGAGTACCTCTCCTACGACATCGCCGCAGCCGTCGTGGACTCCCTGGACGCGGCCGTCGCGCACATCCGGCTCTGGTCCTCCGGCCACACCGAGGCGATCGTGACCACGTCCCAGGCCGCCGCCCGACGCTTCACCCAACTGGTCGATTCCACGACGGTGGCCGTGAACGCCTCGACTCGCTTCACCGACGGCGGCCAGTTCGGCTTCGGCGCCGAGATCGGTATCTCCACGCAGAAACTGCACGCCAGGGGCCCGATGGGGCTGCCGGAGCTGACCTCGACGAAGTACATCGTCACGGGCGACGGCCACGTACGGTGACCGGGTGACCGTACGGGTGCGGTGAATGTCGCGGGCTCCCTGCCCAGAACGACCCGCCGGGGCTAGTCTGGAGCGGTGCCGGACGACGTGGGGGGCAGGCCGTTCCCGGACGGCTGGGAGCCCGACGACGACCGCGGGGGCGCGGACGAGGACTTCGCCTCCGTGGTGTTCGACGAGGAGTTCGTACGGGCCGCCGAGATCCATGAACCCACGGCCGTGGAGCGGCTGCTCGCCGCCGCGCAGGCACGGGCCGAGGCCGAGGCGTCCCGTTCCCGGGCGGGCGGTGGCCCCCTGGACGACGACTTCTCCGACGAGGGATATGGCCGCGGTGGCCCGTACGCCGACGACACGTCCTACGACCCGTTCGATCCCGACGGCGGCCCCTACGGCCGATCGGCGCGCTGGCACCGTCCCGTGGCCTGGATCCTCGCCGTGCTGATGGGCATCGGCATGGTCGCGCTGGCCTTCGGGGCGGTCTACCGCAACGCGTCGGGCAACCGGCAGAACCCCGTCCCGCCGCGCGCCACCACAGGCGTGGACACGGCCCCCGGGCCGGTCCCCACCGCCATACCGTCGGCATCGGCCGGCCACATGCGCCCCACGGCCTCCGCGATTCCCCACAGCGGCTGACCGGGGCCACGTCCTGAGCCGCCTGGGCTCCCTTCCCGCACCCCGGCCCGCTTCCCGTGCCGCTGCCCCTCGGGATCCCCCGTGCCCCTGCACGTTGGCCGTGCCTGGTTCGCCTTCCGTGCCGCTTGGCTCGGGATCGCTTTCCGTGCCGCTCGGCACCCTCTTCCTCGTGGCCGGTCGCTTTCCGTACCGCTCCTGGACGGTTGTCTCGTGCCCCGGACGGTTCTCTCACGCCTCCGCGTTTACCGTGGCCGCAATCGACCTACCCTGAAGGTGTGATCCCTCTCTCCGAGGGGGCTTCTCACTCGTCCGGGCGCGGGTGGTCATGGGGCGCCATACGCGCCATGACGGACGGGTCCTGTCCAAAGCCATTGGCCGAGACAGAGCGAAGCGTTTCGACCTCGGTCGGTGACGTGGAGTCGGGAGAAGTCATGGCACACCGCGGAGAACCACCGGAAGGCACGCCCGAGGACACACCGGGCGGCGGCGAGGACGAGTACAGGTCACTCGTCTTCGACGAATCGTTCGTACGGGCTGCCCGGCTGAAGGAGTTCTCCGCCCAGGAGCGCATCGCCGATCACACCCCTGCCGTGCGCAGTCTCCCTCCCCGGAGATTCAAGGCCGGTTCCCGAGCCGCCATCGCCCTGGTGCTCCTGATCGCGCTGGCCTTCGGAACGGCCGTGTACATGGGCCTTCGCCACCCCTACCAGGTGCCCGTCGGCCGAAAGGCCGAAGCGCTGAGGTCGACCGTCATCCCCCTGGCCCCGCGCGGGCCCGTTTCCGGCGGAACGGCCGCCGACCTCCTCTCCCGGAGTCCCGCCGCACAGTTCGCGAGGGGTGTGGCGGGCATCAACCCGCCGCCCAGCAGGGCCACCGACAATTTCTCGGACAACCAGGTGGCCACGGCCCTGGCCACCGTCAAGGACTACCTGGTCGCGTCCTCGCTCGACCCCGATGTCCTCACCGGTCACGCGCTGCGGCCCGTGGAGATGCTGCTCGACCCCGACCAGATGGCTCAGTTCGAGCGAAGCATGCACCGGCCGGACGACGACGGGCAGCACGCCCCCGCCGGCTGGCTGGTCCGCTTCGACCCGGCGAAGGTGGCCCTGGCCAGTCCCGACATCCGCGTCCGGGGCACGCTGAGCTACAGCGAGGCCGGGGCCGACACGCTGGAGGTGGTGTCGGACCACACCTTCACGTACACGCTTCGCCCCGCCGACTCCGGACCCCAGCGAATGGGCGGTGCTTCGCTCTTCACCGTGCGGCGCGAGCTGCACTTCCGCTTCGACCGGGAGGACCTGCGCCTGCACCGGCTGGAGCTGCGCACCAGCTACGTCCAGGCCGGGCCGCAGGCGTGCCCGTCGGACACCACGGGCGTCCTGCGGCCCCTGCTCGCCGGTCAGCACGCCACGCCCCGCAGTCCCGCGGGCACCGACCCGTACGACACGGCCCGGCCTACGGGGGCGCTCTGCGGAACTCTCGTGGTCAGCTCCCCGCCGGCTCCGGCTCCTCGGGATCCCGGGGCTCGTCCGGCCGCGCCGAGCCCGGGGATCCACCCGTAGCACCGCCCTTCCCGGCCGTGCCCCCGCCCTGGCCGGTGAACTTGTCGCGGAGCTTTCCTCCCAGGTCCCCGGCGCCGCCCGCTATGTCGCCGACGAGCTTCATCAGCGGATCCTTGCTGGTCCGTACCGCGTCCGCGTAATGCGCTGCGGACTGCCGGAAGGAGTCCGTCACCGAGGTCCCGTCGTCCTCCTCGCGCCGCGGGTAGTGACCGTCCATGATCCGCTGGTAGTCGCGGGTCTCGGACCACTTCTTCAGCTCGGCCGCGCGCACCGTGGTGAACGGGTGCGAGCGGGGCAGCAGGTTGAGGATCTTGAGCACGGAGTCGCGCAGGTCGCCGCCCTTCTCGTACTCGTCGGCCTGCGCGAGGAAGGCATCCACGTTCATCTCGTGGAGATGGTTGCCGCCCGCGATCTTCATCAGACCGCGCATCGACGCCCGCAGATCCTGTCCGACCAGCAGCCCCGCGCGGTCGGCCGACAGCTCCGACTTGCGGAACCACTCGCGCAGTGCCGTCACGATCGCCATGATCGCCACATTGCCCAGCGGGATCCAGGCGACCTTCAGCGCCATGTTGGTGAGGAACAGCAGGATCGTGCGGTACACGGCGTGGCCGGACAAGGCGTGCCCCACCTCGTGGCCGATGACGGCCCGCATCTCCTCCTCGTCGAGCAGCTCCACCAGCCCCGTCGTCACCACGATGATCGGCTCGTCGAGACCGATGCACATGGCGGTGGGCTGCGGGTCCTGGCTGACGTACATCGGCGGGACCTTCTCCAGGTCCAGGATGTAACAGGCGTCCCGCAGCATGTCGTTGAGATGGACGAACTGCGCGTCGCTCACCCGAACGGAGTCGGAGAGGAAGAGCAGTCTCAGACTGCGCTCGGGCAGCAGGCCGCTCAGTGTCCTGAAGACGGTGTCGAAACCGCTCAGCTTCCGCAGGGCCACCAGGGCCGAGCGGTCCGCCGGGTGCTCATAGGCCCGGGACGAGATACCCGCGAAACGCCGACGCTGCCTGCTCGGTACGTTCTCGCCGCTCTCGTGGTTGCGTTCGGTCATGAATGGCCCCCTCTTCGTAACCAGACATCACTCGCCCCCCTGACGGATCCCAGCGTAGGCGCTGGGGCTACGGTGTGCGGGGGGCTGTGGACAACTGAGGAGACGCCCGACATGCCACACACCGTTGCCCTGCTCGCCGCCGCGTCCGAGGACCAAGGGCTCGGCGGCACGTTGCGCATCGTGCTGCTCGCCTCGCTCGTCGGATGCGTGCTGGTCGCCTGGTTCCTGCTCCGCGGGTACCGCGGCAACGGTGACGACGACGGCAACGGCTGAGTCGGCGTGAGCGCGCCCGAGGCGCCCACATACGATGTGCGCGACGTCCCGCTTCCGAGCCCCGATCGAAGGTCCTGTCGAAGATGAGCCTCACGAGCACCGCGCACCAGATGGTCACCCTTGCCGCCGAGCACGGTGGCAACCACCCGAGCCTCAACCCGTACGTCGTCGGTGGCGGCGCGTTCATTGTGTTGATGCTTCTGCTGTGGATCACCACCCGCTTCAACCGCGACCGCTAAGGCGAAGGCGAACAACTGTGCCAGTAGGCTCTGCATGCATGGAAGAGCAGGAAGTGCCTACCGGCAGCGGAAAACGCCGTATCGGCGTGATGGGCGGGACGTTCGACCCGATTCATCATGGACACCTGGTGGCGGCCAGTGAAGTGGCCGCCCAGTTCCGCCTCGACGAGGTGATCTTCGTTCCGACCGGGCAGCCCTGGCAGAAGAGCCACAAGCGCGTCTCCCCGGCCGAGGACCGCTATCTGATGACGGTCATCGCGACGGCTTCCAACCCCCAGTTCTCGGTCAGCCGGAGCGACATCGACCGCAGCGGACCGACGTACACCATCGACACACTGCGGGACCTTCGCGCGATCCACGGCGACGCGGATCTCTTCTTCATCACCGGCGCCGACGCGCTCGCCCAGATCCTCACCTGGCGGGACGCCGACGAACTCTTCTCGCTCGCCCACTTCATCGGCGTGACACGGCCCGGCCACACGCTCACCGACCCCGGACTGCCGGAAGGCGGGGTCTCCCTCGTGGAGGTGCCCGCGCTCGCGATCTCGTCCACGGACTGCCGCGAGAGGGTCGCGAAGGGGGAGCCGGTCTGGTACTTGGTGCCGGACGGCGTGGTTCGCTACATCGACAAGCGCCAGCTGTACCGCGGCGAATGAGCCAGAGGGGCACCGGTGAACGACCGACAGAACCCGTACGACCCGTATTACCAGCAGCCGCAGACCGTCGGCTACGACGAGTACGGGCAGCCGGTGTATCAGCAGGCCGGACCGCAGGCGTACGACACGTACGACCCGTATGCGTCCCAGCAGACTCAGGACCCGCAGCAGTCCGGGCAGCACTCGTACCCGGCCGGCCAGGGGGGCTACGGAACCGGGCCGAGCGGCGACGGAACCGGCCAGGGCGGCTACATAAACGACCAGGGCGGCTACGGAACCGACCCGAGCGGCGACGGAACCGGGCAGGCGTACGGATACGACCCCTACGCACAGCCTCAGCAAGCGCATCCGGCTCAGCCGCAGGCGTATGACCCGTATGCCGCCCAGACGTCCCAGCAGACACACCAGTCCCAGTCCCAGCAGCACCAGCCTGAACAGCAGGCATACGCCGGCTACGACGGCTACGGCTACGACACCGGCAGGCAGGCCGCCGCCGTCGACACCACGCAGCAGTGGAACATCCCGCAGCAGGCGTCGGCACCCCCGCAGGAGGCCGAGGCGTATCCGCAGCAGCGGGCCGCCGCGCAACCGGCGCCGTCCGCGCCGGCCGTGCCAGGGGAACGGGCTTCCGACCCGGTCGAGCCGGGACCGCAGCCGGAGTCCGGGGCCGAACCGGAGCCAGCCGTTCCGGGGCAGCACCGTCCGGACTACCGCACCGAGCAGTTCTCCTTCATCGAGGAGCCCGACGAGGACTCCGAAGACGTCATCGACTGGCTCAAGTTCACCGAGAGCCGTAGCGAACGACGCGAGGAGGCGCGACGCCGCGGCCGTAACCGCATGGTCGCGCTGATAGTCGTGGCGGCCCTCGTGATCGTCGGCGGCGTCGGCTACCTCTGGTCCGCCGGAATGCTCCCCGGCCTCTCCGACTCGGAGAAGGACAGCGCCGCGTCGGCGGGTCCGCAGCAGCGGGACGTCATCGTGGTCCACCTCCACGACACCAAGAAGGGCGGCACCTCCACGGCGCTGCTCGTCGACAACGCGACGACCAAGAAGGGGAGCACCGTCCTGCTCCCCAACTCCCTCACAGTCTCCGACGACGACGGCACGACCACCCTCGGCAAGTCCGTCGATGACGACGGCACCACCGGCACCCGCGAAGCGATCGACACGCTGCTCGGCACCAGGATCAGTGGCACGTGGCGGCTCGACACTCCCTACCTGGAGACGCTCGTCGATCTCGTCGGCAACATCGACATCGACACCGACACCGACGTGCCCGACACGAAGAAGGGCGCCTCGCCACTGGTGAAGAAGGGAGAGGCGCAGACGCTGAGCGGCCGTATGGCCGTCGCGTACGCCACCTACCGGGCGCCCGGCGAGGACGAGGCGAAGCAGCTCGTGCGATTCGGCGAGGTGCTGCGGGGCGTGCTGCGGAAGATGTCGGACGACCCGAAGGCGGCCACCG
Organism: Streptomyces sp. NPDC047982; assembly: GCF_043204165.1. Taxonomy (NCBI): domain Bacteria; kingdom Bacillati; phylum Actinomycetota; class Actinomycetes; order Kitasatosporales; family Streptomycetaceae; genus Streptomyces; species Streptomyces sp. NPDC047982. Next base: position 236,375 of record NZ_JBIDBS010000002.1, read on the forward strand.
TCACCGTGCAGACCTTGGGGCAGATCCTCGATCCGTCGCTGCCCGAGAAGGACCTCGGTGCCTCCCTGGCGAAGCTCGCCCGTCACGCCAAGATCGGCGACTACAAGACGACACTGCTGCCGGTGCAGGCCGACGGCACGCTCGGCGACTCGGCCGCCGGAAGTGTCGTCAAGGACATCCTGGGCGGCAAGGTGAAGGCTCCGGAAGCCGGTGCGGCGGTGCGCGTGGGCGTCAAGAACGCCACCGGTGACGAGGACGGCTCGGAATCCGCCCGGGTCAAGCTGGTCAACGGCGGGTACGCCATCGTCGGCGGCGGCAGCGGCACGGCCGGGACAGCGGCGTTGTCCGAGGTGATCTACGAGAAGGCGGAGGACAAGGACACGGCGACGCAGGTCGCCAAGACCCTGGGGCTGCCGACGAGCGCGGTCAAGCAGGGCAGTCCCTTCTCGAACGCGGACGTGTCCGTCCTGCTCGGGCAGGACTACCCGGTCAAGTGATCTGAGCCGGGCCTTGGCGTGGGGCCTCCGTCACCCGGACCGGACCGGTCCGCCGATGCCGGAGGCTCTGCGAACGTTTGTTGTGTGGGCTGTCGGTGGTCCGTGAGACCCTAGGAGTGCTGAAGATCTCGGCCGGGTCCCCGACGCCCGGTGCGTACGTCTGCGGCGTCGCCGAAACGGCCCCATTGCTCCGCCAGGAGGCCGCCTCGGCGGCCCGCGGTCGTGCCTACCGGACGGCCGCGGGCGGACGGCCGGGACGAGCAGCAGCCTCGGGGAGGTTCCCAACGCCCCCCGCGAGGGTAGATCCGACCGCCGACGAAAGCCTGCATGTGACCGCCACGGACCGCTCCATCGAGCTCATCAACACCGCCGCCCAGGCTGCCGCCGACCGGCTCGCGCACGACATCATCGCGTACGACGTCAGCGATGTGCTGTCGATCACGGATGCCTTCCTGCTGGCCTCGGCGCCCAGTGACCGCCAGGTCAAGTCCATCGTCGACGAGATCGAGGAACGGCTCCTGAAGGAGCTCGGCGCCAAGCCGGTACGCCGTGAGGGCGACCGCGACGCCCGCTGGATCCTCCTCGACTACGTCGACATCGTCATCCATGTCCAGCACAACGAGGAACGGGTCTTCTACGCGCTGGAGCGCCTCTGGAAGGACTGCCCCGAGATCGAGCTCCCCGAGGACGCCGTCAGGACCCGGGGCAAGGCCGAGGAGCAGGCCCAGCTCACCGGCGGCGCGGAAGGTGAGCGGAGCTGAACGGCAGCAGGAGCGGCAAGGGCCGCAAGATCGTCCTCTGGCGGCACGGCCAGACATCGTGGAATCTGGAGCACCGGTTCCAGGGGTCCACGGACATCTCGCTCACCCAGACGGGTGTCGGACAGGCCCGTCGGGCCGCCCGGCTGCTCGCCTCGCTGAAGCCGCACGCGATCGTCGCGTCCGATCTGCGACGGGCGGCCGCCACGGCGGCCGAGCTCGCCGCGATCACCGGCATAGAGGTCGCGCACGACGCGGGGCTGCGCGAGACCTACGCCGGCTCCTGGCAGGGGCTCACCCATGAGGAGATCCTCGGACGGTACGGCGAGGAGTACGCCGCGTGGAAGCGCGGCGAGCCGGTGCGCCGCGGTGGCGGGGAGCTGGAGACCGAGGTCGCCGACCGGGCCGCCCCGGTCGTACTCGAACACGCCGACAAGCTGCCCGACAGCGGCACGCTCGTCGTGGTCAGCCACGGTGGCACCATCCGCACCACCATCGGCCGACTGCTGGGCCTGGAGTCGCACCACTGGGAAGGGCTCGGTGGGCTCTCCAACTGCTGCTGGTCGGTGCTCGGCGAGGGCGCGCGCGGCTGGCGCCTGCTGGAGCACAACGCGGGCACGCTGCCCGAGCCGGTGCTCGGCGACGACACATAGCCGGGCTCTCGGCCGGGGCGGGGGCCGTACGAAGGCCCGCGCAGAGCCCCAGGAGGGCCTCGCGTGGGGCGGCAGCAGCCGGATTTCACTTTCTGGCTGGTCACAGGCTAGAGTTCTTCTTGTTCGCGGGGCGGAAACGCAAGAAACAAAGCGAACAGCGGGGCTATAGCTCAGTTGGTAGAGCGCCTGCATGGCATGCAGGAGGTCAGGAGTTCAATTCTCCTTAGCTCCACGGTCAAGGATCCCGTCCCTGTCAGGGGGCGGGATCTTTTCGTTCCGCCGCCGAGGTCCCCAGGTTGTACGGCTCTGCCGTTCCGCGCCAGGTGCTCCGGTGCCCGTCGCGGCGATGCCCGCTCGTTCCGTTCGCCTTCGGCGGCGTCCGCGCGGGATGTCCTCGGCGTGCCGTAACTGACACGCAGTCATCGCCGATGTTCCTCGTCGCCGGTGTTGCGTAAGGGAGTTGGCGGCGTGTGTCCCCGTTCCCGATCCGACGGGGGCTCCGTGCGACGCGGCCGTGTCGTACGACGGTGGTCCGGGCGATGCCAAGTAGCTCTGGCCACTGGCGGATTCGTCCCCGCGGAATGCCGGGAGGTGGAGGATTCGTCGGTGTTCGCGAGGCGGCGGTGACCGGCCGGATACGCGGTGGGCTGCCCCTCTCGCGGGCTCATGGCAGAATCGGAGCGCCGGAGGGGGCTACGGACGGAACGGGAGGGAGCGCGTGATGCCTGCGAGCCGCCACGAGGTCCCGGACCTGCCCCTCTTCCCCGATTTCCGCACTCTCACCCACCGCACCCGTGCCGACCGGCCCGCCGATGGCCCGCTCCGCGCGGCCCGTGTGCTCGGCCGCGACGGCCGGGTCCTTCACCTGCGCGCCGCCGGCGAGCGAGGCCGGAGCTGACTCATGGGTGCACACAGGCGGAAGTGCGACTGGTGCGGCAGCGGTACGCCCATCGTCAGGGACATGGACCCGGTCAACCCCGAGTACCAGTACTGGTGCGAGGAGTGCGCGCGGGCGCTGATCATAAAAGGCGACCCCATCGAGACCTACCGGGAGCTGGAGGGGGAGCCGATCTACGGGCGGCTGCTGGACGAGCACTGCACGCTCAAGCGCTTCTATTCCTTCGCCACCGCCTGAGACCTCGCGTCGGGTGCGACCAAGACGCCGACAAAACAGGTCGGAAGCGGTCGGACGGGAAACGATTTGGTGGAGTGGCGGGGGCACCGGTAATGTTCTCGATGTCGCCGCGGGGAACCGGAAGGCGGACAACGCGGGGCTATAGCTCAGTTGGTAGAGCGCCTGCATGGCATGCAGGAGGTCAGGAGTTCAATTCTCCTTAGCTCCACAACAAAGAACGAGAAGCGGGTCATCCTCAAAGGGTGATCCGCTTCTCGCGTGCATGCGTCGGAGCAGCAGCGCCAGACCATCAGGCGCATCTGGTGCGTCGGACTCGAGCACCGGGCTTGTGTGCCCGGCTCGTGCGGCCATGCGCCGCTGTGCGTCGGCCCAGGCATCGGCCCACGCAGCGGCGGGCCGATCCGGTACGTCGGTGCGGCTCAGCCGGTCCGCATCCTGCGTGGGGCGCGTGCCGAAGAGGGTGTGGGTCCCGGAGGGTGGGTGAGGCTTGCGGAGGAGGCCCTGCCACTTGTCCGAGGACCGGTCACGCACGGACCGGTTCCGGGCCCGTGCGGTACCCTGGCGCCATGCGTGCCGTACGCCTTCTGCTTAGCGAGCCGCGCTGATCAGTCCCGACCGGTGAGAATGCCTGGTCGGAATCGGCGCGGCGTCCCCTCCTGTGCGAGGGGTTTTTTCGTTTCCGCAGACGCGTGTCCGTAGACGTGGGCGCCAGCAGATGACGATCGATGGAGCTTTGAGGATCATGAGCGAGACGAATTCCGCAGCCGAGACGGCTGCGCCGCACCGCTACACGGCGGCGATGGCCGCCGACATCGAGGCACGCTGGCAGGACTTCTGGGACGCCGAGGGCACGTACGAGGCGCCGAACCCGACCGGTGACCTGGCGGGCAACCCGGAGCTGGTCGCCAAACCGAAGAAATTCATCATGGACATGTTCCCGTACCCCTCGGGTGCGGGGCTGCACGTCGGACACCCCCTGGGTTACATCGCCACCGACGTCTTCGCGCGCCACCAGCGGATGACCGGGCACAACGTGCTGCACACCCTGGGCTTCGACGCCTTCGGCCTGCCCGCCGAGCAGTACGCCGTGCAGACCGGCACGCACCCCCGGGTCTCCACCGAGGCCAACATCGAGAACATGACCGCTCAGCTGCGCCGACTGGGTCTGGGCCACGACAAGCGCCGCTCGTTCGCCACGATCGAGTCGGAGTACTACAAGTGGACCCAGTGGATCTTCCTGCAGATCTTCAATTCCTGGTACGACACCGAGGCCGACCGGGCGCGCCCGATCGATGAACTGGTCGCACAGTTCGAGAGCGGCGCTCGTCCCACCCCGGACGGTCGTGACTGGAGCGCGCTGAGTGCCGTCGAGCGCGCGGACATCCTGAGCGAGTACCGCCTGGCCTATGCCTCCGACGCGCCGGTCAACTGGTCGCCCGGCCTGGGTACGGTTCTGGCCAACGAGGAGGTGACGGCCGACGGGCGCTCCGAGCGCGGGAACTTCCCGGTTTTCAAGGCCAAGCTGCGCCAGTGGAACATGCGTATCACGGCCTACGCCGACCGGCTGCTGAACGACCTGGACGGGCTGGACTGGCCCGAGGCCATCAAGCTGCAGCAGCGTAACTGGATCGGTCGTTCCGAGGGTGCGCGGGTCGACTTCCCGGTCGACGGCACAGGCAGCATCACCGTCTTCACCACGCGCCAGGACACCCTGTTCGGTGCCACCTACATGGTGCTGGCGCCCGAGCACGAGCTGGTCGAGCGGATCACTCCGGCCGCCTGGCCCGAGGGCACCCACCCGGTGTGGACCGGCGGACACGCGTCCCCGGCCGAGGCCGTCGCCGCGTACCGCAAGCTGGCCGCCGCCAAGTCCGACGTGGAGCGGCAGGCCGAGGCCAAGGACAAGACCGGTGTCTTCACCGGCGCGTACGCGACCAACCCGGTCAGCGGCGACAAGGTCCCCGTCTTCATCGCCGACTACGTCCTCATGGGGTACGGCACCGGCGCGATCATGGCCGTCCCGGCGCACGACGCGCGCGACTTCGCCTTCGCGCGGGCCTTCGAGCTGCCGATGCGCTGTGTCGTCGAGCCGTCGGACGACCGTGGCACGGACCCCTCGACCTGGGACGACGCCTTCGCCTCGTACGACGCGAAGCTGGTCAACTCGGCCAACGACGAGATCTCGCTGGACGGACTGGGCGTCGTCGACGCCAAGACGAAGATCACCGAGTGGCTGAAGGCACACGGTGTCGGCGAGGGCACCGTCAACTTCCGACTGCGCGACTGGCTGTTCAGCCGCCAGCGCTACTGGGGCGAGCCGTTCCCGATCGTCTACGACGAGGACGGCGTCGCCCACGCGCTGCCCGAGTCGATGCTGCCCCTGGAACTGCCGGAGGTCGACGACTACTCGCCGCGCACCTTCGACCCCGACGACGCGGACACCCAGCCGGAGGCGCCGCTGTCCCGGAACACCGACTGGGTCAACGTCACCCTGGACCTGGGCGACGGCAACGGCCCGAAGAAGTACCGCCGCGAGACCAACACCATGCCCAACTGGGCGGGCTCCTGCTGGTACGAGCTGCGCTACCTGGACCCGAGGAACGACCAGAAGCTGGTCGACCCCGCGATCGAGCAGTACTGGATGGGCCCGCGCGAGGGGCAGCCGACCGGGGGCGTCGACCTGTACATCGGCGGCCAGGAGCACGCCGTGCTGCACCTGCTGTACGCCCGCTTCTGGTCCAAGGTGCTGCACGACCTGGGGCACATCTCGTCCTCCGAGCCGTTCCACAAGCTGTACAACCAGGGCATGATCCAGGCTTACGTCTACCGGGACAGCCGCGGCATCGCGGTCCCGGCGGCCGAGGTCGAGGAACGTGACGGGACGTTCTACTACCAGGGCGAGAAGGTCAGCCGCGTCCTGGGCAAGATGGGCAAGTCCCTGAAGAACGCCGTCACACCGGACGAGATCTGCTCCGAGTACGGGGCGGACACGCTGCGCCTGTACGAGATGGCCATGGGCCCCCTGGACGTGTCGCGGCCGTGGGACACGCGTGCCGTCGTCGGCCAGTTCCGGCTGCTGCAGCGGCTGTGGCGCAACATCGTGGACGAGGAGACCGGCGTGGTCACCGTCGTCGACACGGAGCCGGACGAGGACACGCTGCGGGCGCTGCACAAGGCGATCGACGGGGTCGGCCGGGACGCGGCCGGCATGCGTTTCAACACGGCCATCGCCAAGATCACCGAGCTGAACAACCACCTGACGAAGGCCGGCGGTCCGGTGTCCCGGAGCGTCGCCGAGGCGCTGGTGCTGCTGGTGGCGCCGCTGGCCCCGCACATCGCCGAGGAACTGTGGCGGCGCCTGGGCCACACCGAGTCCGTGGTGCACCAGGACTTCCCGGTCGCCGACCCCGCGTACGTCGTGGACGAGACCGTGACCTGCGTGGTGCAGGTCAAGGGCAAGGTCAAGGCACGCCTGGAGATCCCCCCGACGATCTCGGACGAGGAACTGGAGGCCCAGGCCCTGGCAGACCCGGCCGTGGTCGCGGCTCTGGACGGAGCGGGCATCCGGAAGGTGATCGTCCGGGCGCCGAAGCTGGTCAACATCGTTCCCGCGTGAACGACGCTGATCGCTCCCGCACGAATGGCGGTGATCGTCCCCGCGTGACGGGCACGGCCAGGCGACCGACAGGCCGCCTCGTGTGAGTGGGGGCGTTCCCCTACGGGCGGGTTGGGGGTTCTGAAGGAACCCTCGGCCTGCCCGTAGCGTTTACGGTGGAGTGGCCGGCATCGATACGACACCCGAGGGGCGCTCATGGAAGCCGTGATCCTGATCCTGGGATTGCTCTTTTTCGCGTTCATCGCCCTGGGCGTGTACGCGGGCGTCAAAGCCATCGGCGCGGCGAAGCGGGGTGTGGATCGCACGATCGTCCAGGCACGCCGCGCGGTCGAGGACACCACACTGCGCGCGAAGAGTTACGGCCAGACGGGTCTGGGCGGAGAGCTCGCGCAGCTACGGCTCTCGCTGCGCACCTCGATGCGGGCCACGCAGGAGGCACTGCGGGCGGGGGTCGTCGAGGACGCCTCACTCTCGGAGTCACTGGACCTCTTCCGGCGGCTCAGTGTGCACGGACGCGATCTCGACGAGGATCTGAAGAGGCTGGAGCGCGAGCCCGACCGGGCGACGGTCGCCGCGATGCTGCCGGAACTGAAGGAGCGCACGGAGCGGATCACGCACTCGGCGGATTCGCTGCGTTGGGCCGCCCGCGACCGGGCACGGAGGTTCGGCGACGACGATCTGGAGGCGCTGAACGCACAGATCGACATGGAGGCCGGAGCGCTGCGGCACTGGACGGTCGAGCCGGACGAACCCGTCCGGGAGCGGAGCCACCACCCGCAGTCCGGCCACACACAGGCCGACGGCCACGGGCAGGCCGACCGTGGCGGGCAAGGACAGGGGAGGGGACCGGCGCAGGGGTCGGGGGAGCGGCACGAGAGCGGGGCGGCCGACGGCCAGGAGCGGGCGATACCGGCCCCGGACCCCCGGGGTCAGCCCGAGTACCCGTGGCAGAAGACGGCCCGGCCGGAAACGACGACCTGAACCGTTCGGCGCCCGAAACCGCCAGGATGTGGCCTGAAGCGAACGGGAGCGGTCCATCGGCCGGGGTTGGACTGCCGAGTGGTGCGCCCGCGAGGTAACCTCCCGCTCATGTCCCGCCATGTCGCGATCATCACCGATTCCACGGCCTACCTGCCGCCCGAGGCGATGGAGCGGCACGGCATCACCGCGGTGCCTCTGACCGTCGTTCTCGGTGATCAGGCCCTGGAGGACGGCACGGAGCTCTCGGCCCGCTCGCTCGCCTCGGCGCTCCAGAAACGCCGCCCCGTGACGACGTCCCGGCCCAGCCCGGAGGTCTTCGCGGCCGCGTACCGGGCGGCGGCCGACGCCGGAGCCTCCGGCATCGTCTCGCTCCACCTCTCCGCCGAGATGTCGGGCACGTACGACGCCGCGCTGCTCGCGTCGAAGGACGCGCCGGTTCCGGTACGTGTGGTGGACACCGGAATGGTCGCCATGGCCCTCGGGTTCTGCGCGCTGGAGGCGGCGGAGACGGTGGAGGAGGGCGGAAGCCTGGACGAGGCCGTCGTCGCCGCGGAGAAGCGGGCCGCGGGCACGTCCGCGTACTTCTACGTCGACACGCTGGACTATCTGCGCCGCGGCGGCCGTATCGGCGCCGCACAGGCGCTGTTGGGATCGGCGCTCGCGATGAAGCCGCTGCTTCGGCTGGACAGCGGCCGTATCGAACCGCTGGAGAAGGTACGGACGGCGTCGAAGGCGATCGCACGCCTGGAGGAGATCGTCACGGACGCGGCGGGCAGCGCGCGGGTGGATGCCGCCGTGCACCACCTGGCGGCGGCGGAGCGGGCCGAACGGCTTGCCGAACGGCTGCGCGAGCGGGTGCCCGGTCTGGTCGATCTGCACGTCAGCGAGGTGGGTGCGGTGATCGGCGCGCACACCGGACCTGGTCTGCTCGGAGCGGTGGTCTCGCCGCGCTGAGGCCCGACGGCTCTCGGCCTTCGGCTCCGAACCCTTGCTGCCCGGTTTCGGGATCCTCTGGTGACCATCGACCCTTGCCCATAGCTCCCCGCTCCCCGCTTCTCGTTCCTCGCCTGCGGTTCCTTTGGCGACCGATGGTCTTCGACTCTCGCCTCTCGGGTCCCGTCCTCGGCTCGTGGTCTGCGCTCCCTGGATCTCGAACCCCGGCCCGCAGCCCGCACCCCGCACCCGCAGCCCGCACCCCGCACCCCGCGGTCCGATGGTTCCGCGCATTTCACTCCTCGGTGTGACCGAGTTATTCACAACCGGCCGGTTGTCCACCGGAATGGCGTCGGCTCAGCGGGTTCGGGCCAAGGTGCCTACTGTCGTGAGGCATGACTCCGCGAACACTCCGTGCGACCAGCACACTTCATGCGACCAATGGCGGTGGCGGGGGCGGTAGCAGTGGCGGACCGGGGCGTGGTCGCGGCGGCTGCGGTCTCGGACCCGGACGACGGCGACCGGCGCGTGGGAGCAGGGACGGTGTGGCGGCGTCCGCGCGCCGTCGCGCGGACGCGCTCATGGGAGGGGCGGACGGCGGGCCCGGCACGCGGTCCGCTCCGGGGACGCCCACCGGCCCGGATCCCGACTCGCTCCTGGCGCCGAGCCCGTTACCGGCAACGGCGTCGGACCCCGTTCCCGCATCAACCCCCCGTTCGAGAACGGCGCCTGCACCGGCCGGGTCCCCGGGCCACGGCTTCGTCGCACCGGGACCGGGACCGCGGGCGCGAGCGGGGTCCGCGCTGCGGGAGCGGATTCCGGTATGGATCCAGCTCAGGTGTGGGGTCGAGCCCAAGACCCTTGCCGCGCTGGCCGTTGTCCTGGCCGTGGCCGTGGGCTTCGCGGCGGCGCACTTCTGGTCGGCACGTCCCCATCCCGTGCGGCCCCCCGATCCGGTCGGCGCGGCCGTGCGTGCCGGGGCGTCGCAACCGGCGACCGATGACGCTGCCGTCCCCGGGCCGTCGCCCGGAGTGGCGCCCGCCGGAGTGGAGGCCGTTCATGTCGTCGTGGACGTGAGCGGGAAGGTGCGGCGGCCGGGAATCCAGCGACTGCCGTCCGGTGCGAGGGTCGCCGACGCACTGCGGGCGGCGGGCGGCGCCCGGTCGAATGTCGACCTCACCGGGCTCAACCGGGCGCGGGTCCTCGTGGACGGGGAGCAGATCGTGGTGGGCGCCCCTGTGGGCACTCCCGCCGTCAACAGCGGTGCGCCCGGCGGCAGCACGGGCGGCGGTCCAGGCCCCGTGACCGGGCCGGTCAGTCTCAACAGCGCGACCGTCGATCAACTCGACACACTGCCGGGCGTCGGACCCGTGCTCGCTCGGCACATCATCGACTACCGCGCACAGCACGGCGGCTTCCGGTCGGTCGACGAGCTGCGCGAGGTCAACGGCATCGGCGACCGGCGGTTCGCCGACCTCCGGCCATTGGTGGGGCCATGAAACCGGCGGGGACCCGCGCGGTGGCGGGCAGTCGGCTCGGGACGTCCGACGGGCGGCGGGAGGGGCCGGTTGACCTGCGGCTGGTCCCACCCGCGATCGCGGCCTGGGCCGGGGCGGCGCTCGCGCTGAGCGCGCCCGGGTGGTGGACGGCGACGGGTGCGACGCTCTGCGTCGGCACGGCCCTGTTGCTCCTGGCGCTGCGGAGGGGCTCGACGGCCGGTGGGCTCCGTGGGCCCGGTGCCCGTACCGGGGGAGAGCCGGTCGATGACGGGAGGACGGCAGGTGGACGGTGGTCGTACACCACCGCGACCGCGACCGCGGCGGTGCTGCTCTGTGCCGCCGTCGGCGCCGCGTCGGCCGGACTGCACGGCGCGGACGTACGACAGGGGCCGGTGCACGACCTGGCGGAGCGGTTCGTGAGCGTCGAGGCGGAGGTGACCGTGACCTCCGACGCGCGGCGCACCATGCCACGGGTGCGCGGCGACCACAGCACACCCGTCTCGCTTCTCCTGGACGTCGAGATCACGCGGCTGACCGGGCCCGACGGCGCGGTCACCCGACTGAGCACGCCCGTGTTGCTGATCGTCCCGCCCGGTGGATCGACGGCCCGGTGGCAGCAACTGCTCCCCTCCACCCGACTGCGCATCGGCGGCCGACTGGCGCCGCCGCTGCACGAGGGGGAGCGCAGCGCCGCCGTGCTCCGGCCGGAGGGCAAGGGCCCGCCCCGCATCATCGGGCCGCCCTCCTTCGTCCAGCGCACGGCGGGTGCGCTGCGAAGCGGTCTGCGGCGGGCGACCGATCGGCTCGATCCCGATGCCCGGGCGCTCCTGCCGGCCCTGGTGGTCGGCGACACGTCGAGGATCCCGCCGGAACTGCATGACGCGTTCCGGGCGACCGACCTCACCCACCTGATGGCGGTCTCGGGTGCCAACCTGGCTATTCTGCTGGTCCTCCTGATCGGGCCGCCGGGCACCGCGCTGCGCGCCGAACGCCGTGGCCTGGCGCCCCGGCTGGGCATCTCGCTGCGGCTGACCGCCGTGTTCGGCGGAGGGCTCACGCTCGCCTTCGTCATCGTCTGCCGACCCGAGCCGAGCGTGCTGCGGGCCGCGGCCTGCGGACTGATCACCCTGCTCGCCATCGGTACGGGCCGCCGCAGATCGCTGATCCCCGCCCTGGCCGCGGCGACCTTGCTGCTGGTGCTGTACGACCCGTGGATGGCGCGCAGTTACGGTTTCGTCCTCTCCGTGCTCGCCACCGGAGCCCTGCTCACCATCGCGCCGAACTGGCGCGACGCGCTGCGGCGGCGCGGGGTCCCGCCACGGGTCTCCGAGGCGCTGGCTGCGGCGGCCGCCGCCCAGGCGGTGTGCGCGCCGGTCGTCGTGCTGCTCGCCTCGCGCGTCAGCCTGGTGGCCGTCCCGTGCAACCTGCTGGCCGAGTTCGCGGTCGCACCGGCCACGATTCTGGGGTTCGCCGCGCTCGCCGTCGCGCCGGTGGCCATGCCCGTGGCGGAATGGTCGGCCCGGGTCGCCGGATGGCCCGCCGGGTGGATCGCCTCGGTGGCCCGCACCGGAGCGGCGCTGCCCGGGGCCACGGTCGACTGGCCCGACGGCGGGAAGGGGGCGGTGCTGCTCGCCGTGCTGACGGTTCTGGTGGTGCTGTTCGTCCGTCGTGCGGTGCGCCACCCATGGGTCTGCTCGGCGGCCGCGCTGCTCCTGGTCCTCGCGGTGCTCCGCCCGGTGCCGCTCACCCGGGTCCTGACCGGATGGCCGCCTCCCGACTGGGCGTTCGCGATGTGCGACGTGGGACAGGGGGACGCGTTGGTGCTGGCCGCAGGGGGTGCCAGGGGCGTGGTCGTCGACACCGGACCCGACCCGGGGCTCGTCGACCGGTGCCTGGACGACCTGGACATCTCCGAGGTGCCGCTCCTGGTGCTCACGCACTTCCACGCGGACCACGTCCGGGGACTGCCGGGCGTGCTGCGCGGCAGAGCCGTGGGGGCGATCCAGACGACGAGCCTGGACGAACCGCCGGACCAGGCCGCGTTCGTACGGAGAACGGCCACCGCGTCGGGCGTTCCCCTGGTCCGGGCCTTCCCCGGTGAACGCCGACGGCTCGGCCCGCTCGACTGGCAGGTCCTCTGGCCGGCGGGAGGTGCGGGGCCGCACGGGGCGGCGAGCGGTGCCGCCGTGCTGCCGGGGGAATTCCTGCCGAGGGAGCCGAACAATGCCAGCATCACTCTGTACGTCCGGACCGGCGGGCCGACGCTGTTGCTCCTCGGCGACCTCGAACCCCCGGCCCAGCAGGGGCTGTTGCGAAGACATCCAGAGCTGCCCCACGTGGACGTGCTCAAGGTCGCCCATCACGGTTCCGCCCATCAGGACCCCGCTCTGACACGCGGCGTGCACCCGAGGCTCGCCCTGGTGAGCGTGGGCAGGGACAACCCGTACGGGCACCCCGCTCCGCAGACTGTCGACGCGCTCAGGGCGGGCGGTGCGGCAGTGCTCCGCACGGACACGGACGGTGCGATCGCCGTGTCGGGAGCCGGGGCGGGACTGCGGGCGGTCGGTCGCTCGTGAACGCCACCGCGACGGGCCGTCATACCGCCGCCCGTGCGGGCGTGTCGCGTCGGCCGTGTCTGGGCCCCCTCCACAGGCACGGCCGCGCGGGCCGGCGTGGGCACCGTCCCGACGAGAACGGCGTCGGGCACGGACGGGGCCGGTTCCGGAGCGCCCGATCGGTGTGACCTCGACCGCAACGAGGCCGTGCGCCAGGCGCTTCGGCGTCGGCGGCCGATGCGCCGTGCCACCGGCCGCGGTGCGGATGGAACGGCTAATTCGGACCTTCGGTCATACCTCTACGCAAGAACCTGCGAGCTGCTCTGTTTGCCTCGAACGCCACATTGGTGGTCGAATGCAATCTCGTCGGTGGGGCGGTGCTCCGACGCGTATGTCCAGTGGTCAGGCCCCAAGGTGACTCACCCCAGGGGGTAGGCAAGACATGTTCGGTCGCTGGCTGCGAAGCAGGGGAACGACGAGCGTTCCGCGTGGTCATGCCCTCACCGGGCTGGATGTGCCGCAGACCGCCGGAGTGCTCAGCTGTCGCGTGCTCGACCCGGTCGACGATGTCGTCCAGCAGGCCGAGTTCGTCGTCACGGACAGCGCGGGCCGGAAGGTGGTCGGCGGTGAGACGGATCCGTACGGCAACGTCCTCGCCACCGTCCCGGCCGGCGAGTACCGACTGGCCGTCACGGCCGAGGGCTTCACACCGTTCCACGGCACGGCCACGGTCGTCGAGGGCGGCCACGCGAGCCTCGGCGACATCACCCTGCAGATCGTTGCGCCCCCGCAGCTCCCCACCCCGGGCGAGTGGGAGGTGGAGCCGACGCATTCGCAGATCGGCTTCACGGTCCGGCACATCGGCATGGCACGCATCCACGGTCGGTTCAACACCTTCGCCGGGGCCGTCCGGATCGCCGACCGCATGGAGGACTCCGCCATGCACGTGGTCATCGACGCCGCGTCGATCGACACGAATGTCCGGATGCGTGACGACCATCTGCGGTCCAGCGACTTCCTGGACGTCGGCCGCTATCCGACGTTGGAGTTCTACAGCGACCGCTTCGTCCACCGCGGCGGCACCCGCTGGGGCGTGACCGGCGCGCTCACGCTGCACGGCGTCAGCCGCACGGTCACTCTGGATGCCCAGTACCTCGGCCTGGGCAGCGGTCTGGAGGGCGAGACCCGGGCCGCCTGCCGGGCCACCACGGAACTGCACCGCGAGGACTTCACCCTTACGTGGCAGACCATGCTCGCCCGGGGCATCGCGGCCATCGGCTCCAGCATCTCCATCGACCTGGACATCCAGATCGTCCCCAAGGCCGGACAGGGGAGCTGATCAGGGCCACGCCCCCCGCCCTCACGGGGTCTCGAGCCAGCCCTCGTACTGCGCGGCGAGCGCGTCGAGCGCCGAAGCGTCCAGTCGGCCCGACGGATCCTCCACGATCACCAGCCACTGGGCGTCCTCGGCGTCGTCCTCGCCGGCCAGCGCGTCACGTACGAGCTGTGGCTCCTCGCTCACCTCGAACCGGTCGCCGAGTTCCTCGGCCACTTCCTCCGCGGCGTCGCGGTCCGGCAGGACCAACACATGTCTCACATCACTCACCTGCACATTCTCCCGTACGGAGCAGACCGTGTGGTCCTGTCCGGCACGGCTCCCGGCGGGCGGTCGGCAGGCACCCGGGGACGGCCTTCGTACTGCCGCCTGCCGTGTGCCGCCTGCTGTGCGACGCCCGGCGCTTCCCCGGCCTCCCGGCTTCGTTCGGGCGGGGAGACCCTCATCCCTTGCGGCGTTGCCGAATTGTCCTCGCGCGTTCCGGGCGAGGGTGGTCCCCCGTGCTGCGATCGCACACGCCGGACGCCGTACGTACGGCCCGGTCCGTGGCGGGCGCTGGCAGTTCAAGGGCAGTTTGATGGCCTTTTTGGTGTCCGTCGGTCCGTGCGGCGGCAGGGAGCCGGGCGGCGGGCCCGCCGTGTCAGACAGTGGCAGAGCCACGACCGCCGGAACCGCCTCCGCGTATCAATGTCAGTGGTGCGTGGGATGCTGGACGGCGATGGCCACCAGAAGGAATTCGACCGACGACCCGCTCGCCCCCGTCACGCTCGCCGTGGGACAGGAGGACCTGCTCCTCGATCGTGCCGTGCAACAGGTGGTGGCGGCGGCCCGTGCCGCCGACCCCGACACCGACGTCCGCGGCCTCAGCCCCGACCAGCTCCAGCCCGGCACCCTCGCCGAGCTGACGAGCCCGTCGCTCTTCGCGGAGCGCAAGGTGGTGGTCGTGCGCAACGCGCAGGACCTTTCCGCCGACACGGTCAAGGATGTCAAGGCGTATCTGGGCGATCCGGTCGAGGAGATCACCCTCGTTCTGCTGCACGCGGGCGGAGCCAAGGGAAAGGGGTTGCTGGACGCGGCGCGCAAGGCGGGGGCGCGGGAGGTCGCGTGCCCGAAGACGACCAAGCCCGCCGAGCGGCTCTCCTTCGTACGGTCGGAGTTCCGGACGCTGGGGCGGTCCGCGACCCCCGAGGCGTGCCAGGCGCTGGTCGACTCGATCGGCAGCGATCTGCGGGAGCTGGCCAGCGCGGTCTCGCAGCTCGTCGCGGACGTCGAGGGCACGATCGACGAGTCGGTCGTCGCGCGCTACTACACGGGCCGCGCGGAGGCGTCGAGCTTCACCGTCGCGGACCGTGCGGTGGAGGGGCGGGCGGCGGAGGCGCTGGAGGCGTTGCGCTGGTCGTTGTCGACCGGCGTGGCACCCGTGCTGATCACCAGCGCGCTGGCGCAGGGCGTGCGGGCGATCGGCAAGCTCTCCTCGGCGCGGGGCGGGCGGCCCGCAGACCTCGCCCGTGAGCTGGGCATGCCGCCATGGAAGATCGACCGGGTGCGTCAGCAGATGCGGGGATGGACGCCGGACGGCGTGGCGGTGGCGCTGCGGGCGGTCGCGGACGCGGACGCCGCGGTCAAGGGCGGTGGCGACGATCCGGAGTACGCGTTGGAGAAGGCCGTCGTGGCAGTCGCCAGGGCGGCGCGATCACGGCGCTGACCGGTACGGGCGTACCGGCCGGCACGGTTGCGGGCGGGCCGGTCCGCCGCTTGCGGGGCCCGGCTCGGGGCGTTGACCGGCACCGACGCCTGAACGGGGTCGTCCGGCTGCGTACGGAGCCAGGGTCGGGTCCGGGCCTCGGGTCCGGGCCGCGCTCGACCTCTCCGGGCCAGGGCCGGGCCAGAGGACGGAGCCCGAGCCTTACCGGAGGACAGAGCCTTACCGAAGGGCGGAGCCTCGCCGGACGGCAGAGTCGTACCGAAGAACAGAAGCCTCACCGAAGGGCAGAGCCCTGCGGGGAGCGGGAGCCGGGAGCGGGAGCGGAGTCTCGCCAGGCCGGGGGAGCGGAGCCTCGCCGGGGGCGGAACGCGGAAATGGCCCGTCGGAGCCGCACCGGGCATCGGGGCGGGGGCCTTCGGCATGCCGAAAGCCCCGACCCGCTCCGGGGAAGAGCGGGGCCGGGGCCTTCGGGTCACATCTGGTGCGCCGCACCCGCGTGGCGAACGCAGGTTCGGTGTGCGGCACGGGGGCCGGGCAGGGGCGGGAGAGAGGGCCCGCTGGTCCGTTCCGGCAGGTGGATCTCAGACAGCTCAGCCCTGGAGGGAGGCAACCTTGGAGGCCAGCGCCGACTTCTTGTTGGCGGCGGCGTTCTTGTGGATGACACCCTTCGAGACGGCCTTGTCGAGCGCGCGGGAGGCGTCGCGAGCGGCCGTGGTGGCCTTCTCGACGTCACCGGCGGCGACGGCCTCACGGGCCTTGCGGATAGCGGTCTTGAGCGAGGACTTGACGGCCTTGTTGCGCAGGCGCGCCTTCTCGTTCGTCTTGTTCCGCTTGATCTGGGACTTGATGTTCGCCACGAAAGAGCCTTTTCAGGTTCGTTGGATCTTCGATGTGTGCCCCGCGGCCTGGGAGAGTCACGAAGCACAGCTGTCAACGGTACCAGCCACGCTCCGACCGGCCCAAACCGGTCTCCGCCCCGCAACCATGGGACGATGGAGGCTACGTATCGATCCGACCGACCCGACATCGACCCGAGACACGGCGTTCGGCGTCTCAAGAATCAGGACCCTGCGTGCCCGCGACTCCTACCAACGTGCCCGAGCCGAGCCGTACCGACCCGGCGCTGATCCGCAACTTCTGCATCATCGCGCACATCGACCACGGCAAGTCGACGCTCGCCGACCGGATGCTCCAGCTGACGGGCGTGGTCGACCAGCGGCAGATGCGCGCCCAGTACCTCGACCGCATGGACATCGAGCGCGAGCGCGGCATCACCATCAAGTCCCAGGCGGTCCGTCTGCCCTGGGCCCCGACCACGGGCGAGGACCAGGGCCGCACCCACGTCCTCAACATGATCGACACCCCGGGCCACGTGGACTTCACCTACGAGGTCTCGCGCTCGCTCGCCGCCTGCGAGGGCACGATCCTGCTCGTCGACGCCGCGCAGGGGATCGAGGCCCAGACGCTGGCCAACCTCTACCTGGCGATGGAGAACGACCTCACCATCGTCCCGGTGCTCAACAAGATCGACCTTCCGGCCGCCCAGCCGGAGAAGTTCTCCGAGGAGCTGGCCAACCTCATCGGCTGTCGGCCGGAGGACGTGCTCAAGGTCTCCGCGAAGACCGGCGTCGGCGTGGACGCGCTGCTCGACCGGGTGGTCCGGGACATCCCGGCCCCGGTCGGCCGGGCCGACGCCCCCGCCCGCGCGATGATCTTCGACTCGGTCTACGACTCGTACCGCGGCGTGGTCACGTACGTCCGTGTCGTCGACGGCCAGCTCAACAAGCGCGAGCGGATCCGGATGATGTCCACCGGAGCCACCCACGAGCTGCTGGAGATCGGCGTCTCCTCCCCGGAGATGACCGCGGCCGACGGCCTCGGCGTCGGCGAGGTGGGGTACCTCATCACCGGTGTGAAGGACGTCCGGCAGTCCAAGGTCGGTGACACGATCACCTCCCAGCACAAGGGTGCGGACGAGGCGCTGGGCGGCTACAAGGACCCCAAGCCGATGGTGTTCTCGGGTCTGTATCCGCTGGACGGCTCGGACTATCCGGACCTGCGCGAGGCGCTCGACAAGCTCCAGCTCAACGATGCCGCCCTCGTGTACGAGCCGGAGACCTCGGCCGCGCTCGGCTTCGGCTTCCGCGTCGGCTTCCTCGGCCTGCTCCACCTCGACGTGATCCGCGAGCGCCTGGAGCGCGAGTTCGGGCTCGAACTCATCGCCACCGCGCCCAACGTGGTCTACCGCGTCGACATGGAGGACGGCACCGAGCACACCGTCACCAACCCGAGCGAATTCCCCGAGGGCAAGATCGACCAGGTGCACGAGCCCGTCGTGCGCGCCACGATCCTCGCGCCCAGCGAGTTCATCGGCGCGATCATGGAGCTCTGCCAGAGCCGCCGCGGCGCCCTGCTCGGCATGGACTACCTCTCCGAGGACCGGGTCGAGATCCGCTACACCCTGCCGCTCGCCGAGATCGTCTTCGACTTCTTCGACCAGCTGAAGTCCAAGACGCGGGGGTACGCCTCCCTCGACTACGAGCCCACCGGCGAGCAGACCGCCCAGCTCGTCAAGGTCGACATCCTGCTGCACGGCGACAAGGTCGACGCGTTCTCGGCGGTCACGCACAAGGACAAGGCGTACGCGTACGGCGTGCGGCTGGTCGCCAAGCTGCGCGAGCTGATCCCGCGGCAGAACTTCGAGGTGCCGATCCAGGCGGCCATCGGTTCCCGGGTGATCGCCCGTGAGACCGTCCGCGCCATCCGCAAGGACGTTCTCGCCAAGTGCTACGGCGGTGACATCTCCCGTAAGCGGAAGCTGCTCGAGAAGCAGAAGGAAGGCAAGAAGCGGATGAAGATGGTCGGCAGCGTGGAGGTGCCGCAGGAAGCCTTCATCGCGGTGCTGTCCACGGACGAGTCGGGCGGGGACGGCAAGGGCAAGAAGTAGCTCGGCCCTTTCCTCGCCGGGTTCGTACCCCGTGAGGCCACGGCGGGCCCCCGTGTCGCAGCGTGCCGCGCGACACGGGGGCCCGTTTGTTATGAAGCGGCGGCCCCTTGCCTCTTACGCGGCGGACGCGGGCCCTCTACCCTGATCACGGCCTCGTGGTTACTCGCCAGTTAAACAAGTGGGCTGGGCACTGCGGGGTGAGCCTCAAGGGGCAGGTGCCGCGCGGGGCGTGTCCGGCTCGCGCGGGACGGCGAGTACACGGACGCACGAAGGAACGCGGTACCGGCCCGAGGGAAACGCAACACGGAACAGCAGCGCAGCAGGAAACAAGCAGCCACACGTAGCCACCAGCAGCGACCAGCAGCCGGTCGTGAAGCACCGCCGCAGGCCCGGAGGATGTCGTGAGCGACACACAGACCCAGATCGAGAACCGACCGCCCTCCGTGGCGAACCTCTTCATCGACCGCGTGGCGGCGACTCCGAACGGGGAGGCGTACCGCTACCCGGTTCCCTCGGCCACCGGCGAGGGGCCCGATGACTGGAAGTCGCTGAGCTGGGCGCAGACCGCCGAGCGGGTGTACGCGATCGCGGCGGGACTCGTCGAGCTGGGCGTGCGGCCGGAGGAGCGGGTCGCGCTCGCCTCCGGCACCCGGGTGGAGTGGATCCTCGCCGACCTCGGCGTGATGTGCGCGGGCGCCGCCACCACCACCGTCTACCCGTCGACCAACGCGGACGAGTCGGCGTTCATCCTCTCCGACTCCGAGAGCAGGGTCCTGATCGCGGAGAACGCGGAGCAGCTGGCCAAGGCCCGCGAACGCCGCGACGGGCTGCCCCACCTCGCCCACGTCGTCGTCATCGACCCCGAGGGCGCCGGACCCGCCGAAGGCGACCCCGAGGGCTGGGTGCTCACCCTCGCCGATCTGGAGGCCCGGGGCGCGAAGCACCTGGCCAAGCACCCCGACGCGGTCGAGAAGCGGGTCGCCGCCATCACTTCCGACCAACTGGCCACCCTGATCTACACATCCGGTACCACCGGCCGCCCCAAGGGAGTGCGCCTGCCGCACGACAGCTGGTCGTACATGGCCAAGGCCACCGTGGCGACCGGTCTGATCACCAAGGACGACGTCCAGTACCTCTGGCTGCCGCTCGCGCACGTCTTCGGCAAGGTCCTCACCTCCGGCCAGATCGAGGTGGGGCACGTCACCGCCGTGGACGGCCGGGTCGACAAGATCATCGAGAACCTGCCGGTGGTCCAGCCGACGTACATGGCCGCCGTGCCCCGCATCTTCGAGAAGGTCTACAACGGTGTCGCCGCCAAGGCGCGGGCCGGCGGAGGGGCCAAGTACAAGATCTTCCAGTGGGCGGCCGCGGTCGCCCGCGAGTACGCGACGGTCTCGCAGGACAACTTCCGGCGCACCGGCACGTCCTCCGTCCCGTTCGCCCTGGGGGTCCGGCACAAGATCGCGGACACCCTCGTGTTCGCCAAGATCCGTGAGGCGTTCGGCGGCCGACTGCGCGCCTGCATCTCCGGTTCCGCGGCACTCGCCCCCGACATCGGATACTTCTTCGCGGGCGCCGGCATCCACATTCTGGAGGGCTACGGCCTCACCGAGACCAGCGCTGCCTCCTTCGTCAACCCGGGCGAGGCGTACCGCACCGGCACCGTCGGCAAGCCGCTTCCCGGCACCGAGGTACGGATCGCCGACGACGGCGAGATCCTGCTGCGCGGCCCCGGTGTGATGCAGGGCTACCACGGGCAGCCGGAGAAGACCGCCGAGGTGCTGGAGGCGGACGGCTGGTTCCACACCGGGGACATCGGCGAACTGTCCGTGGACGGCTACCTCCGGATCACCGACCGCAAGAAGGACCTGATCAAGACGTCCGGAGGCAAGTACATCGCCCCGGCGGAGATCGAGGGGCGGTTCAAGGCGGTCTGTCCGTTCGTCTCCAACATCCTGGTGCACGGCGCGGACCGCAACTACTGCACCGCCCTCATCGCGCTCGACGAGCCGACCATCCTCGGCTGGGCCGCCGAGAACGGTCTGGGCGGGAAGCCGTACGCCGACGTGGTCGCCTCCCCGCGGACCGTCGAGCTCATCGAGGGCTACGTGCAGCGGCTCAACGCGGGGGTGCAACGCTGGCAGACCATCAAGAAGTTCCGGCTGCTGCCCCGCGATCTGGACATCGAGCACGGTGAACTGACGCCAAGTCTGAAACTGAAGCGGCCCGTCGTCGAGCGCGAGTACAAGGACCTCATCGACGACATGTACGTGGGAGCCCGCGAGGCGTAACCGCGCATTCTCGCCAAGGCGCGGCGGCATCCGCAGGGCGCCCGGCGCCGCAGCTCCCCACCGCACCCCGCCGCCCGGCATCGAGGCCCGCGGGGTGCGGTGACAGGGGCTTTCGGGCCGGCCGCACCATGAGGCCGGTCCGCATTCTTCTCCGCTCACTTCGGCAACTCACCGCTTATGGGCCTGGTCCATCTGTCAGTCTGTCGGTGTCGTCAGAGGCTTCCAGCGAGAACAGACAGCACCGAGAACAGTCAGAGCGAGAACAGGTCAGGAGCTGCGCCGTGGGGTCCATTCCCTTGCAGCGGGACATCGTTCAGCGTCCCGGTATCACCGTCGGCCGTGCGGATGAGCGGCAGGTGGCCCGTACATCTCTGCCCGGAAATCTCCTTGCCCCTGCCGCCGGTCGCCGGTTCGTGCGGGCCGCGCTCACCGAGTGGACCGGGAGCGGACTGCCCGCGGCCGTGCGTGTCGGCGAGCGTCTGGCCGACGACGCCTCGGTCGTCGCCAGCGAGCTGGTCACCAACGCGGTCGTGCACGCCGGGACCAACGTCGAGCTGCTGTGCCGACTGGAGTCGGCCACCGAGGACGACGCCGCGGCTCTGGTGCTGGAGGTCTCCGACCACCACCCCGCCCGTACCGTGCGCGGCGAACGCCCGGAGGACGGCGCCGCGGCGGACGACGGGACGGCCACCGGCTTCGCCGCGCCCACCGGTCCCGCCGAGTACGGTCGCGGGCTCCAGCTCGTCGGCACCCTCGCCGAGCGCTGGGGCATCACGTACCGCACCGGCCTCAAGACCGTCTGGGCCCGGCTCCCCGTCGACGACTGGAACCCCTTTCCCGAACCATCCGCAGAAACCGGATTCCAGCAGGGGCTGCGCGCCGCCGAACTGCTCGCCCCCACGGCCCGCCGCGCCTTGCGCGACGACGCGGACTGGGCGGGCCGGGGCGCGCTGTCGTTCCTCGCCGAAGCCTCGGACCTGCTCGCCGGTCAGCTCGACGAGGACATCGTCGCGGCACTCGCCGGACAGTTACTGGTGCCCAGGCTCGCCGACTGGTGCGCGATATGGCTGGAGCCCGAGAACGGCGGTCCGGCGGCCGTGCCCCGGCTCGCCAGCGTCTGGCACCGGGACGAGACCGAGACCGCGCCCCTGCGCACGGTGCTCGAACAGGATCCCATCCGGCTGCCCGAACGGGTCGGCACCGGTCCCGTCTGCCTGCCCTGGCCCTGGGGCGAGGAGGAAGAGAAGGCAGAGCAGGCAGGGGAAGAAGGGCGAGGAGAGGAACCGGAGGCGCGCGCCGGGGCCGCCTTCGCCTACCGCATCACCTCGGGCGGCCGCACGCTCGGCGCCGTGCTCCTCGGCCGGGAGGGCGCGGGGCGCGTCCCCGACGAGGTGACCGCCCTGATCGAGGACTTCGTCCGCAGGGTCGGCCTCGCCGTCGGCGCCGCCCGCGCCTACACCCGGCAGGCCACCATCAGCCGCATCCTGCAACGGGCGTTGCTGCCCGGCAAGGTCGCCGACATACCCGGGGTGACCAGCGCGCTGGTGTACGAACCCAGCGACGACGGGGTCGTCGGCGGCGACTTCTACGACATCTTCCCGTGCCCCGGCGACCGCTGGTGCTTCGTCCTCGGCGACGTCCAGGGCAGCGGCCCCGAAGCCGCCGTCGTCACCGGCCTCGCCCGGCCCTGGCTGCGGTTGCTGGCCCGCGAGGGCTTCGGCGTCGGCGAGGTGCTGGACCGGCTCAACCGGCTGCTCCTCGACGACGCGATGGAGGCCGCCGAGGCGGCCGCCCTCATGGTGGCGGCGGCGGGCGGTCAGCAGACCGCGGACACCGGGCAGTCCCGCTTCCTGTCCCTGTTGTACGGGGAACTCGTCCCGCTGCCGGACGGCGGTGCGCATTGCACCCTGGCCAGCGCCGGACACCCCCTGCCGTTGCTGCTGCGGCCCGACGGCGAGGTGCGCCCGGCCGCCGAGCCCCAGATGCTGCTCGGGCTCTTCGACGATGTCGCGTACGAGAGCCAGGACTTCGATCTGGCCCCGGGCGACAGCCTGTTGTGCGTGACGGACGGAGTGACCGAGCGGCGTTCCGGAACCCTGATGTTCGACGACGGGGACGGTCTGGCGCGGGCACTGGCCGACTGCGCCGGTCTGTCGGCGGACGGCATCGCGGACCGGATCAAACGGGCCGTGCACGAGTTCGCCGAGCGCCCGCCGGACGACGACCTGGCGCTGCTGGTGCTCCAGGCGGGGTGAGCAGCCCGGGCTCCGGGCGGGCGCGGGACCGGGCCCGGGGCCGACGCCGGACGGTGCGGACGACGGCGGTGGCCAGGCGCGGGCCGTACGCCGGGGCTCGTGGTCATGGGCATGGCCGGGCGTCTCCGGCCGACGGGGGACAATGGGCGGTATGCCTTCCGTACTGCCCGATGGTGAACCCGTGCCCGACGACGGGGCGCTGCCCCGCCATGCCCTGGAAGGCGCCGCCGACCGTCCGCTCGGCTTCTACCTCCACGTGCCCTACTGCGCGACCCGCTGCGGCTACTGCGACTTCAACACCTACACCGCGACCGAGCTGCGCGGCTCCGGCGGCGCCCTGGCCTCCCGGGACAACTACGCCGCCCATCTGATCGGCGAGGTCCGCCGGGCCCGCGAGGTCCTCGGCGACGATCCGCGCCGGGTCCGTACGGTCTTCGTCGGCGGCGGGACGCCGACGCTGCTGGCCGCCGCCGACCTGGTCCGGATGCTGGGGGCGATCCGCGACGAGTTCGGTCTCGCGGACGACGCCGAGATCACCACCGAGGCAAACCCGGAATCCGTCGGTCCGGCGTATCTGGCCGAACTGCGGGAGGGTGGCTTCAACCGGATCTCGTTCGGCATGCAGAGCGCCCGGCAGCACGTGCTGAAGGTCCTGGACCGGACGCACACTCCCGGACGGCCGGAGGCGTGTGTCGCCGAGGCGCACGCGGCGGGCTTCGACCACGTCAACCTCGACCTGATCTACGGCACGCCCGGCGAGTTGGACGACGACTGGCGGGCCTCGCTGGACGCGGCGATCGGGGCCGGTCCGGACCACGTGTCCGCGTACGCGCTGATCGTCGAGGAGGCCACCGGGCTGGCCCGCCGCATCCGGCGCGGCGAGATCCCGATGACCGACGACGACGCCCACGCGGACCGGTACCTCATCGCGGACGAGGCGATGACGGCCGCGGGCTTCTCCTGGTACGAGGTGTCGAACTGGGCCCGCACGCCCGAGGCCCGCTGTCTGCACAACGAGCTGTACTGGCGCGGGGCCGACTGGTGGGGCGCCGGGCCGGGGGCACACAGCCACGTCGGAGGCGTGCGCTGGTGGAACGTGAAGCATCCGGGGGCGTACGCGCAGGCGCTGGCCGAGGGACGGTCGCCGGGCGCCGGGCGCGAGATCCTCTCCGCCGAGGATCGCCGGGTCGAGCGGATCCTGCTGGAACTGCGCCTTTCGGACGGCTGCCCGCTGTCCCTGCTGAAGCCGGAGGGGCTGGCCGCGGCCGGCCGGGCGGTCGAGGACGGGCTGTTGCAGCGGGAGCCGTACGGGCGGGGGCGGGCGGTACTCACCCTGCGCGGGCGGCTGCTGGCCGACGCGGTGGTACGGGATCTGGTGGACTGAGGAAGCGGGGCGCGGCCGGACGGATGCGGTGCGGCCGCGGCGGGCCGTGTCCTCTCCGAGACCGGAGCGTCCCCGGACGCGCGCCCTTCCCGCTGCCGCGGGCCTCCGCCTCCGGCCCTCCGCTCCTCACATGCCGGCGGGGCCGGATGCGGGCGCCGTCACGAAATCGATCAGATGTTCCACCGAACCCAGCAGGGTCGGCTCCAGATCCCGGTACGAGCGCACCGAGGACAGAATGTGCTGCCAGGCGGCGCCAGTGTTCTCCTCCCAGCCCAGGGCCCGGCACACGCCCGTCTTCCAGTCCTGGCCGCGCGGCACCACCGGCCAGCCGCCGATGCCCACGGACGACGGCTTCACCGCCTCCCACACGTCGATGTAGGGATGGCCGACCACGAGCACGTCCGCGTCCGATACCTGCTGCGCGATCCGGGACTCCTTGGATCCGGGGACCAGGTGGTCCACCAGGACACCGAGCCGGGCGTCCGGGCCGGGGGAGAACTCGCGCACGACGGCCGGGAGGTCGTCGACACCCTCCAGGTACTCGACGACCACGCCCTCGAGCCGCAGGTCGTCGCCCCATACCCGCTCGACCAGTTCCGCGTCGTGCCGGCCCTCCACGTAGATCCGCCCCGCCCGAGCGACCCGGGCGCGCGCCCCGGGAACCGCGATCGAACCCGAGGCCGTGCGCGCGGGGCGCGCCGGTGGAGCCGCCGACGGCCGCACCAGCGTGACCACCTTGCCCTCCAGCAGGAAGCCGCGCGGTTCCATCGGGAACACCCGGTGCTTGCCGAAACGGTCCTCCAGGGTCACCGTCGGACCCTGGGCCGTCTTCTCGCAGCGGATCACCGCACCGCAGAACCCGGTGGAGACCTCCTCCACGACCAGATCGGCTTCGGCGGGGACCTCGGGAACGGGGACGGACCTCTTCCACGGCGGGGTCAGGTCGGGCTGGTAGCTGCGCATCGGACGACGATAGGACGGGAACGGCCCACGACACGCCGAGGGGCCCGCCTGCCCGTTCCCTTCCGGGCAACGCGCGAGCCGCCGCTCGCTCCTTTGAGGGCCGAGAGACTGCCTCTTCAGGGTCGAGGTGCTGCCTCTTCAGGGTCGGGGGGCCGGCTCTTCAGGGTCGGGGGGGGCCGACTCTTCAGGGATGAGGGCTGCTCCCCGTCCCCTTCCGGCGGACGAGGGGCGCTTCCCGTCCCGCTTCAGGCCCCCGCAGTCCCCCGCGCTGCCGCCGCCAGCCGGTCGCGCTGGTCCCGGACGAATGCCGCGTCCACCACCGCCCCGTGGCCCGGCACGTAGACCGCTTCCTCGCCCCCCAGCGCCAGCAGCCGGTCCAGCGCGGCCGGCCAGCGGGCCAAGGCCGCGTCCGGGCCCGCCTGTGGTTCGCCGGACTCCTCGACCAGATCGCCGCAGAACACCACCGCGGGGGAGCCCGGCACCACCGCCACCAGATCGTGGCCGCTGTGCGCGGGGCCCAGGTTCACCAGCAGCACCCGCCGACCACCGCCCAGATCGACCGTCAGCTCGTCGCGTACCTCGTGATCCGGCGCCACCAGCGCGGCGACGGCCTCCGCAGCCTCGCGCTCGGGCACCCCATGGCGTACCGCGTCGGCGCACAGGTCCGCCGCCCCGCGCCCGCTCCTCAGCAGGTCCGCCGTCCCGGCCGCCCCGTACACCCGGACGCTCCCGGATTCCCGGACGTTCCCGGATTCCCGGACGTTCCCGGATTCCCGGACGCTCCCGGATTCCCGGACGTTCCCGGACTCCCGGACGTTCCCGGATTCCCGGACACGGGGGAACGCCGCGGTGCCCAGCACGTGGTCGAAATGGGGGTGGGTGAGTGCGATATGCGTCACCTCCCGGCCGAGCAGGGCCCGTGCCCCGTCCCGGATGCCGGCTCCCTCGCGGAGGGTCGACCCGGTGTCGAGGAGCAGCGCGCCCTCCGCCCCGGCCACCAGCGCGGTCGTCGCGTCCCAGCCGGGGAGGCGGCGCCGTCCCATACCGTGACCGATCCGCTCCCAGCCGAACTCTTCCCAAGAGGTGTCCATACCGGAACGCTATCGGCAGCGGCCCGGAACGGTCTCGCGAGCGCGTGGCCGATCACTCTTGCTAGGTCCCCACTCCGCCGCCGTACACTGACCGGGGGATGGCTGGCACTCTTGCCGACAGAGTGCCAGGCGGATCCCTGGGGAAGGAAGCCGGGGACGGCCCGGGAACCACCGCTGAACCAGCTACCTGGAGGTGCGCGCGATGCTCAGCGAACGCAGACTCGAAGTGCTGCGCGCCATCGTTCAGGACTACGTGGGCACCGAGGAGCCCGTCGGCTCCAAGGCGCTCACCGAGCGGCACAAGCTGGGGGTGTCCCCGGCCACCGTCCGCAACGACATGGCGGTGCTGGAGGACGAGGGCTTCATCGCCCAGCCCCACACCAGCGCCGGGCGTATCCCCACGGACAAGGGCTACCGGCTCTTCGTCGACAGGCTCGCGGGCGTCAAGCCCCTCACGTCGCCGGAACGCCGCGCCATCCACCATTTCCTCGACGGTGCGGTCGACCTCGACGACGTCGTGAGCCGTACCGTCCGGCTGCTCGCGCAGCTGACCCGGCAGGTCGCCATCGTGCAGTACCCCTCGTTGACCCGGTCGACGGTGCGGCACGTGGAACTGCTGTCGCTGGCCCCCGCCCGGCTGATGCTCGTGCTGATCACGGACACCGGCCGGGTCGAACAGCGCATGATCGACTGCCCCGCCCCGCTGGGCGAGACCTCGCTGGCCGATCTGCGGGCCCGTCTCAACAGCCGGGTCGTCGGACGCCGTTTCTCGGACGTCCCGCAGCTGGTGCAGGACCTGCCGGAATCCTTCGAGAGCGAGGACCGGGGGACCGTGTCCACCGTGCTCTCCACCCTGCTCGAAACCCTGGTCGAGGACACGGAGGAGCGGCTGATGATCGGCGGCACCTCCAACCTCACGCGCTTCGGACACGACTTCCCCGTGGTGATCCGGCCGGTGCTGGAGGCGCTGGAGGAGCAGGTCGTGCTGCTGAAGCTGCTCGGCAAGGCCACGGACTCGGGCATGACCGTACGCATCGGGCACGAGAACGCCCACGAGGGACTGAACTCCACGTCCGTCGTCACAGTCGGCTACGGTTCGGGCGACGAGGCAGTCGCCAAACTCGGCGTGGTCGGACCGACCCGCATGGACTACCCCGGAACGATGGGAGCGGTACGCGCAGTGGCACGTTACGTCGGACAGATCCTGGCGGAGTCGTAAGTGGCCACGGACTACTACGCCGTACTCGGCGTGCGCCGCGACGCGTCCCAGGACGAGATCAAGAAGGCATTCCGGAGGCTCGCCCGCGAGCTGCACCCGGATGTGAATCCCGATCCGAAGACCCAGGAGCGGTTCAAGGAGATCAACGCCGCCTACGAGGTGCTGTCGGACCCGCAGAAGAAGCAGGTCTACGACCTCGGCGGCGACCCGCTGTCCGCCTCCGGCGGCGGTGGCGGCGCGGGCGGCTTCGGCCAGGGCGGCTTCGGCAACTTCTCCGACATCATGGACGCGTTCTTCGGTACGTCGTCGCAGCGCGGGCCCCGCTCGCGCACCCGGCGCGGCCAGGACGCGATGATCCGGCTGGAGGTCGATCTCGCCGAGGCGGCGTTCGGCACCACCAAGGACATCCAGGTCGACACGGCCGTCGTCTGCACCACGTGCAGCGGCGAGGGCGCCGCTCCCGGCACCTCGGCCCAGACCTGTGACATGTGCCGCGGGCGCGGCGAGGTCTCCCAGGTCACCCGGTCCTTCCTGGGCCAGGTCATGACCTCGCGGCCCTGCCCGCAGTGCCAGGGCTTCGGCACGGTCGTGCCGACCCCGTGCCCGGAGTGCGCCGGGGACGGCCGCGTCCGGTCGCGCCGCACGCTCACGGTGAAGATCCCCGCGGGCGTCGACAACGGCACCCGCATCCAGCTCGCGGGCGAGGGCGAGGTCGGCCCCGGCGGCGGCCCGGCAGGTGACCTGTACGTGGAGATCCACGAACTGCCGCACCCGGTGTTCCAGCGCCGCGGCGACGACCTGCACTGCACCGTCACGATTCCCATGACGGCGGGCGCGCTCGGCACGAAGGTGCCGCTGGAGACGCTCGACGGCCTGGAGGAGGTCGACATCAGGCCCGGCACCCAGTCCGGCCAGTCGGTCCCGCTGCACGGACGCGGCATCACCCATCTGAGGGGCGGCGGGCGCGGCGACCTGGTCGTGCACGTCGAGGTGATGACCCCGACGAAGCTCGACCCGGAGCAGGAACGACTGCTGCGCGAGCTGGCGAAGATGCGCGGCGAGGAACGGCCCACCGGCCAGTTCCAGCCCGGCCAGCAGGGGCTGTTCTCCCGGCTGAAGGACGCCTTCAACGGCCGCTGACAGGCCCCGCGCAGGCCGCCGAGCGGCCCCGCGCGCACGTGTGCGGCCTGCGTGCGCCGTTCCCCGGCCGACGGGGAACGGCGCACGGCCGCGTCCCGTGCACGCCGGGGCGCGCGGGACGTGACACGATGCGGTCATGTCATCCGTGTTGACCGATCTCTGCCGGTATCCGATCGTGCAGGCCCCCATGGCGGGCGGTACGTCCCGTCCGGAGCTCGCCGCAGCCGTCTCGGAGGCGGGCGGGCTGGGCTTCCTCGCCGCCGGGTACAAGACGGCCGACGGCATGTCCCACGAGATCGAGCGGCTGCGCACGCTCACCGGCCGGCCCTTCGGCGTCAATCTCTTCATGCCGCAGCCCGACCTCGCCGACCCGAGCGCCGTCGACGTGTACCGGCACCAGCTCGCGGGCGAGGGCGCCTGGTACGAGACCCCGCTCGGCGACCCGGACGCCCCCGGCGGCGACGACGGCTACGAGGCCAAGCTCGCCGTCCTCCTGGACGACCCCGTCCCGGCCGTCTCGTTCACCTTCGGCTGCCCGACCCGTGACACCCTCGACGCGCTCGCGGGCGTCGGCACGTACACCGTCGTGACCGTGACCACGCCCGAGGAGGCACAGGCGGCCCAGTGGGCGGGCGCCGACGCGGTCTGCGCGCAGGGCGTGGAGGCGGGCGGTCACCAGTCCACCCACCGCGACGACCCGCTGAACGACGGCACCGGCATCGGCCTCCTCTCCCTGGTCGCGCAGGTCCGCGAGACCGTGGATCTGCCGGTCGTCGCCGCGGGCGGACTGATGCGCGGCTCCCAGATCGCCGCGGTGCTCGCCGCGGGCGCGCAGGCGGCGCAGCTCGGCACGGCGTTCCTCGTCTGTCCCGAGTCCGGAGCGAACCCGCTGCACAGGCAGGCGCTGACCAATCCGCTGTTCGCGGGCACCGCCCTGACCCGTGCGTTCTCCGGCCGCCCCGCCCGCGGGCTGGTCAACCGGTTCATGCGCGAGCACGGTCCGTACGCCCCCGCCGCCTACCCCCAGGTCCACTACCTGACCGCCGGACTGCGCAAGGCGGCGGCCACGTCCGGGGACGCCCAGGGCATGGCCCTGTGGGCGGGGCAGGGGCACCGGATGGCCCGCGAGCTGCCCGCCGGACGGCTGGTCGGCCTCCTCGTCGAGGAACTGGATGCCGCACGGGCGGCACTGAACGCGGGGAGCACGCGATGACCGCACCCGTCTTCGTCGTCGAACGGGTCCCCGACGGGCCCGAGTTCGTCCTGGAAGGGCCCGAAGGGCGGCACGCCGTCTCGGTGAAGCGGCTGCGGCCCGGCGAGGACGTCGTGCTGACGGACGGTCACGGTCATTGGGCGGAAGGCGTCGTCGGCGCCGCCGAGGGCAAGGACCGGCTCGTCGTCACCGGCCTGGCGGGAGTCCACGAGGAGCCGCCTCCCGCCCCCCGGATCACCGTCGTCCAGGCCCTGCCCAAGGGCGACCGGGGCGAGGTCGCCGTGGAGACGATGACGGAGACCGGCGTCGACGCGATCGTGCCCTGGCAGGCATCGCGCTGCATCACCCAGTGGAAGGGCGAGCGCGGCCTCAAGTCCCTCGCGAAATGGCGCAACACCGCCCGGGAGGCGGGCAAGCAGTCGCGGCGGGTGCGTTTCCCCGAGGTGGCGGACGCGCTGACGACCAAGCAGGTCGCCGCGCTCCTGGGCGCGGCGGACTTCGCCGCCGTCCTGCACGAGGACCGCGACCATGACAGCGAACCGCTGGCCACCGTCCCACTCCCCGCCGAGGGCGAGATCGTGCTCGTCGTCGGCCCCGAAGGCGGCGTGTCGCCGGACGAACTGGCCGTCTTCGCCGCCGCGGGCGCCCGCACCTGCCGCCTCGGCACGAGCGTGCTGCGCACCTCCACGGCCGGCACGGCGGCAACGGCCCTGCTGATGGGGCGCACCGGCCGCTGGTCGTGAGCGCCCGCCCGCGCGCCGGTGCCACCCCCGAAGAGGCCGCAAGCCGTCTACCGCCACGCGGGCGAACGGTGGGAAGGTGCCCGTATGGGGACAACAAGGGCATGGTGTCGCAGGGGAATCCGTCGCCTTCTGGCCGCGCCCGCGCTCACGGGCGCGGCGGTCGCGGGGCTCGTCGCCTGTGATCCGGCGGGCGGTCTGAACTCCGCGTCCATCGCCGTGACCACCGACCGGACCGGCACCAGCGCCCTGGAGCGCAACGGCGTCGACGTGCGCTGGCTGAGCTGCTCGGCCGGTGTCGACCGTCTCGACGCAGGCGGGACGGTGAACGGGTCGCCCGCCGCCTCCGCGCCCCGGACCGGGCACGTCGACTGCACCGGAAGGACCGGGAGCGGACAGGACATCTCGATCAGCGGCAGGGTGACCCAGGCCCTCGACGGACGATGCGTGCGGGGCGACCTGACCGCGCGGGCCGACGGCAGGGACGTGTTCCGGACGGATGTGCTCGGCGACTGCGACGCCAGACCGACGTTCGGCGCGGTGTACCCGCCCGGGAGCAGCGGTCAGGGCGGCGCCCGGCCCACGGTCACCGTGACGGTCACGGTGACCGGCACACCCCGGGGCACGTGAGCGCGGGTCGGCGCCCGTCCCGCTCCGCGCGCCCGCCGCCCCCGCTCCGCGCCTCGCACGTCGCGGCGCCGCGGGAGCCCGGCGCACTCCGGCCAACCCGGTACCGCGGAGCACGACCGCGGCCTAGGGTGATCGGTGTGACGCAGTCTGCCTACCTCCGATACCCCCATGTCCAGGGCGATGTGATCGCCTTCACCGCCGAGGACGACGTCTGGCTGGCACCGCTGGACGGCGGCCGGGCCTGGCGCGTCAGCGCCGACAACCGGCCCGTCTCCCAGCCGCGGATATCCCCAGACGGCACGAGGGTCGCCTGGGTGTCCACGCGGGACGGGGCACCCGAGGTGCATGTGGCCCCCGTCGACGGCGGCCCCTCCACGCGGCTCACCTACTGGGGGGACACCACCACCTCCGTACGCGGCTGGACGCCGGAGGGCGACGTACTGGCCATCAGCGCCCACGACCAGGCGTCGTTCAGACGCAGTTGGGCCAGGGCCGTCCCGGTCGACGGCGGGCCCGCGCGGACGCTGCCGTACGGACCGGTCGGCTCCCTCGCGTACGGACCCGGCGGACGGGTCCTGCTGCTCTCGGCCACCATGGGGCGCGAGGCCGCCGCGTGGAAGCGCTACCGGGGCGGCACCGCGGGCAAGTTGTGGATCGCCGCGGAGGAAGAGGCCGACGGGGCAGCGGAGTTCATACGCGTCCACGAGGACCTCGACGGCAACATCGAGGCCCCGATGTGGGTGGGCGGCCGTCTCGCGTTCCTCTCCGACCACGAGGGTGTCGGCGCGGTCTACTCCTCCCTCCCCGACGGCTCCGACCTGCGCCGCCACACCGGCGTCGAGGGCTTCTACGCCCGGCACGCGACCAGCGACGGCACCCGCGTCTGCTACGCGTCGGCCGGTGAACTCTGGCTGCTGGACGACCTCGAAGGGGCCGAGCCCCGCCGCCTCGACATCCGGCTCGGCGGCCAGCGCGCCGACCTCCAGCCGCACCCGCTGCACGCGGGCGGCCACCTCGAAAGTGCCTCCCCGGACCGCACCGGACGCGGCAGCGCGGTCGCCACACGCGGCGCCGTCCACTGGGTCACCCACCGCGACGGCCCCGTCCGCGCGCTCGCCGTCGAACCCGGCGTACGGGCCAGGCTGCCCCGCACCTTCCAGGCCGACGGCGACCAGCACGTCGTCTGGGTCACCGACGCCGAGGGCGACGACGCCCTGGAATGCGCCCCCGCCACCGGCACCGCACCGGGCACCGTGCCCCGCCGTCTCGCCGCAGGCCGCCTGGGCCGGGTCCTCTGCCTCGCCGCGGCACCGGACGGCAGCCGGTTCGCCGTCGCCGCCCACGACGGGCGGGTGCTGGTCGTCGAGCGGGAGAGCGGCGAGGTCCACGAGGTGGACCGCAGCGAACACGGCGACGCCTCCGGCCTGGTCTTCTCACCCGACTCCGCCTGGCTCGCCTGGTCGCACCCGGGGCCCGAGCCGCTCCGGCAGCTCAAGCTGGCGCACCTCGCCGACCTGTCGGTGGCCGAGGCCACCCCGCTGCGCTTCCGGGACTTCGACCCCGCGTTCACCACCGACGGCAAGCACCTCGCGTTCCTCTCCGAGCGGTCCTTCGACCCGGTCTACGACGCCCACGTCTTCGACCTGGCGTTCATCGGAGCCTGCCGCCCGCACCTGCTGACGCTCGCCGCCACCACGCCCTCCCCGTTCGGGCCGCAGCGCCACGGCCGCCCGACCGAGAAGGAGAAGGGCGGCGGGGAGGGCGAGGACAACCCGACCGCGCTGCCCGTCACCCGCATCGACCTCGAAGGGCTGGCCGACCGGATCGTGCCGGTGCCCGTCGAGGCCGCCAGGTACTCCACGCTGCGCGCCGCGAAGGACGGGCTGCTGTGGCTGTGCCACCCGGTGACCGGGGTGCTCGGCACCAGCGGCGCCACGCCCGACTCCCGCGAGCCCGAGACCGTCCTGGAGCGGTACGACCTGGAGAAGCTGCGCTGCGAGGAACTCGCCTCCGACGTCGGCGCGTTCGCGGTCAGCGGCGACGGCAGGCGCCTCGTCCTGCACACCCGGGGCAAGCTGCGCGTCGTGCCGTCCGACAGCCGGGTTTCGGCCGGGGACGACGACCACGACGGCGACACCAGCGTCACCGTCGACCTCACCCGGATCCGCCGTACCCTCGACCCGGCCGCCGAATGGCGCCAGATGTACGACGAGGCCGGGCGCGTCATGCGGGACAACTTCTGGCGCCCCGACATGGGCGGCGTCGACTGGGACGCGGTCCTGGACCGCTACCGCCCGGTGCTGGACCGCGTCGCCACCCACGACGACCTGGTCGACCTGCTGTGGGAGGTGCAGGGCGAACTCGGCACCTCGCACGCCTATGTGAGGCCCCCCGCCTGGTGGCGCGACGAGATCGCCCGCCAGGGACTGCTCGGCGCGGACATCTCCCGTACGGATGAGGGCGCATGGCGCATCGACCGCATCCTGCCGTCCGAGACCTCCGACCCCGAAGCCCGCTCGCCGCTCGCCGCCCCGGGGGTGGCGGCGCGCGTCGGGGACACGATTCTGGCCGTCGACGGATACCCCGTCGACCCGGTGACCGGGCCCGGACCGCTGCTCACCGGCTCGGCCGGAAAGCCGGTCGAACTGACCGTCTCGCCCGTGGACGGCGGGGACCCGCGCCATGTCGTCGTCGTGCCCGTCGCCGACGAGGAGGCGCTGCGCTACCACGCCTGGGTCGCCGACCGCCGGGCGTACGTCCACGAGCGGTCCGGCGGACGCCTGGGCTACCTCCACGTCCCCGACATGGTCGGCTCGGGCTGGGCGCAGCTCCACCGCGACCTGCGCGTCGAGGTGGCCCGCGAGGGCCTGATCGTGGACGTCCGCGAGAACCGCGGCGGCCACACCTCGCAACTGGTCGTGGAGAAGCTCGGCCGGCGCATCGTCGGCTGGGACCTGCCGCGCGACATGCAGCCGTACAGCTACCCGGGGGACGCGCCGCGCGGCCCGGTGGTCGCCGTCGCCAACGAGTTCTCCGGCTCGGACGGCGACATCGTGAACGCCGCGATCAAGGCGCTGGGCATCGGTCCGGTGGTCGGCACGCGCACCTGGGGCGGTGTGATCGGCATCGACAGCCGGTACACGCTCGTCGACGGGACGCTGGTCACCCAGCCCAAGTACGCGTTCTGGTTCGAGACCTACGGCTGGGGCGTGGAGAACCACGGGGTCGACCCCGACGTCGAGGTCATGATGGCTCCTCAGGACCACGCGGCGGGACGCGACCCGCAGTTGGACGAGGCGATCAGGATCGCGCTGGCGTCGCTGGCCGAGACCCCGGCCAAGCGCGCGCCGGAGCGGCCGGGGGCGTAGCGCTCCCCGGGCGGTCCGGACCGAGGTCGCGGCCCGGACCGCCCGTGCCCCACCCGGGCCCGTGGCCGGTCCCGGCCCTCCCGATACCATGCCGTACAACGATCACCACCCCACAGCGACCAGCACCGACCGAGGAGCCGAGCCCATGGCGGGAGAACCGCAGCCCGACTGCCTGTTCTGCAAGATCGTTTCGGGTGACGTCCCGGCGACCATTGTGCGGGAGACCGAGACCACCGTGGCCTTCCGGGACATAAACCCCCAGGCGCCCACCCATGTCCTCGTCATCCCGCGCCTCCACCACCCGGACGCCGCCTCCCTCGCCGCCGCCGCGCCGGGGGTCGCCGCCGACATACTCCGCGAGGCGGGGAACGTCGCCGCGGACGAGAAGATCGTGGAGACCGGTTACCGGGTCGTCTTCAACACCGGTTCCGGCGCCGGACAGACCGTGTTCCACGCGCACGCCCACGTGCTGGGCGGCCGTGGCATGCAGTGGCCCCCCGGCTGAGGGCGCTCCCGGCACGAGAAAGAAACGGCAGCGAGCGAGAACGCAACCATGTCCGTACGCGAATTCGTGGTCCTCGGCACCGCCAGCCAGGTCCCGACCCGACACCGCAACCACAACGGCTATCTGCTGCGCTGGGACGGCGAGGGCATCCTCTTCGACCCCGGTGAGGGAACCCAGCGCCAGATGCTGAGGGCCGGCGTCGCCGCGCACGACATCGACCGGATCTGCGTCACGCACTTCCACGGCGACCACTCGCTCGGCCTGGCCGGGGTGATCCAGCGGATCAACCTCGACCAGGTGCCGCACCCGGTCACCGCGCACTACCCGGAGAGCGGTCGGCGCTTCTTCGAACGGCTGCGGTATGCGACCGCCTACCGCGAGTCCGTCGAACTGACCGAGGCGCCGGTCGCCGTCGACGGCGTGCTCGCCGTCACGGACGCGTACACGCTCAGCGCCCACCGCCTCTCGCACCCCGTCGAGTCGTACGGCTACCGGCTCGTCGAACCCGACGGGCGCCGCATGCTGCCCGACCGGCTCGCCGAGCACGGCATCAAGGGCCCCGACATCGGCCGGATCCAGCGCGAGGGCGTCCTCGGCGGCGTCACGCTCGACGACGTCTCCGAGCACCGGCCCGGCCAGCGGTTCGCGTTCATCATGGACACCCGGCTCTGCGACGGCGTCCACGTCCTCGCCGAGGGGTGCGACCTGCTGGTCATCGAGTCGACCTTCCTCGACGGGGACGAGCGACTCGCTGCCGACCACGGCCATCTGACCGCCGGACAGGCGGCCCGGGTCGCCCGGGACGCGGGCGTACGGCACCTCGTGCTGACCCACTTCTCCCAGCGGTACGACGACCCGGCCGTCTTCGAGACCCAGGCCCGCGCGGCGGGGTTCGAGGGCGGGCTGACCGTCGCCCGCGACCTCGACCGGATCCCCGTGCCCACCCGGCACCACGCCTCGGCCCGTCCCGACCCGGCATAGCCTGGAGGTGACCCGGCCGCCTGCCGTGCCCCGGCAGCCGCGGCGCCCCGATCACCACCACCCCCTGTGAGCGAGAAGCCCGTGCACCACCTCCCCAAGGCCGAACTCCACCTCCACATCGAGGGAACCCTCGAACCCGAGCTGGCCTTCGCGCTCGCCGCACGCAACGACGTGCGGCTGCCGTACGCGGACACCGAAGAGCTCCGCACCGCCTACCTCTTCGACGACCTGCAGAGCTTCCTCGACCTGTACTACGCGCTGATGGCGGTGCTCCGGACCGAGCGGGACTTCGAGGAACTCGCCGACGCCTATCTCGCCCGCGCCGCCGCCCAGGGCGTCCGGCACGCCGAGATCTTCTTCGACCCGCAGGCGCACACCGGCCGCGGCGTCCCGATCGGCACCGTCGTCGAGGGACTCGGCCGGGCGCTGGACCGCAGCGAGGAGAAGCACGGCATCTCCACCCAGCTGATCATGTGCTTCCTGCGTGACCAGTCCGCCGAGTCGGCCATGGAGACCCTGGAGTCCGCGAAGCCGTTCCTGCACCGGATCAGCGCCGTCGGCCTCGACTCGGCGGAGGTCGGGCACCCGCCCGCCGAGTTCCGCGAGGTGTACGAGGCGGCCGGGGCGCTCGGGCTGCGCAAGGTCGCCCACGCCGGAGAGGAGGGCCCCGCCGCGTACGTCCGGGAGGCCCTGGACGTCCTCGGCGTCGAGCGCATCGACCACGGACTGCGCTGCATGGAGGACCCGGAGCTGGTGGAACGGCTGGTCGCCGAGCGCGTGCCGCTCACCCTCTGCCCGCTGTCCAACGTACGGCTGCGCGCGATAGACACCCTGGAGCGGCACCCGCTGCGGGAGATGATGGCCGCCGGGCTGCTCTGCACGGTGAACTCCGACGACCCCGCCTACTTCGGCGGCTACGTCGCCGACACCTTCCACGCCGTCCACGAGGCCCTCGGCCTGGACCGGGAGCAGTTGCGCACCCTGGCCCGCAACTCCTTCGAGGCCGCCTTCCTCGACCACGACGAGGAGCGCAGGGCCCGCTACCTGGCCGAGGTCGACGCGTACGCGTTCGACTGAGCGGCCCCGCCCGAGGGGCCGGCCGTCGGCAACGCGTCCCTGTCCGGGACGCCGCCGCGCAGCGCGGGCGGGCTGATCTCCGCGACGGCCTGCCCCGGCAGGCGCAGGGCCTGTCCGGAGATTTCCGTCGTCCGCCCGCAGGGCAGGCGCCGCGGCGCTCGGCGCGGCGCGTCGCACGGCGGAGGGCCGCCCGCGTACCGGACGTACGCGGGCGATCTTGACGCGGCGAGGTACCGCACCGGCCGGCGCACCGCGGGCGGGAGGCTCCGGACAGGCTCCGGCCCCGGCCCAGGCACCGCGCCGCCGCCGACGGCGGCGAGCAGCGCGGCCGGGGCGCCGCCCCCGCGGCGCACCGCTCCCGGCAGCAGCGGGCGGCCGCCGGTGTGCAGGGCGACGGCCGTGAACGGGACGGCGACCAGGAGCGTGAGGAAACCGAGCAGCAGGCCCATGACCGGGTACCCGGCCCGCTCGGACAGCACGCTGCCGAGCACCGGCCCGCAGGCCACGCCGACGGACGAGGCGGAGCCCGCGAGGACCGCCCACCGGCCGTGCACGTCCAGGGACGCGGCCAGGCCGATCAGGTACGACAGGACCACCGGGTAGACGGTGTTCCACAGGATCTCGCCGGTCGCGAACGAGCCGAGGTTCCCGGCCGACGAGCTGAGCACGATGCTCGCCGCGATGACCACCGTGCCCAGGCCGACCGGCACCGCCCGGCCGAGCCGGGCGCCCAGCATCCCGGCGCCCGTCACCCCGAGCAGGCCCGCGCCGAGCGCGGCGGCGAACACCGCCCCGACGGTGACCTCCGACAGCCCGGCCTGCACCGTGCCGATCCGGCCGCTGACGCCCCACAGCGCGTTCTGCGCCATGGACCAGACGAGCATGCCGCCCGCCAACACCATGCCGGAGCGGCGGTGCGGCAGCCGACGGGCGGCGGGGGCGGCGGTTCCGCTGCCCGTGGCCCCGTCGAGCCGGGCGGTGGCGGGCCATACGAGCAGCGCGACCAGTGTGATCGACGCGAACGGCAGCCGGTGGCCACCGCCGAGGTGCGGGAGCGTCAGATAGAGGGCGCCGGCCGTCGCGGAGACGCCCAGCAGGCCGAGCGACGAAGTCCGGTGCGGGTCCTGCCGTCCGGCGATACCCGCCGCGGCCACCGCGCTTGCCGTACCGGAACCGAGACCGCCGACCACCGCACCGGCCACCACCAGCGGCACGGAGCCCGCCAGTGCCGCGCAGCCGTATCCCGCCGCGGCGAGCACCAGGCCGGTCCGGGCGGCTCTGCGCGGCCCGAACGATTCGACCCGGCCCGCCAGCGCGAACCCGGCGACCGCCGAGCTCAGCAGCAGGGCGCTGCCCACCACGCCGGCCCGGGTCGCGCCCAGGCCCAGATGGACGGAGAGCCGGCCGACGACGGTGGGGAGCAGGTAGGCGGCGAGGTGACCGGCGGTGAAGACGGCGACCAGGGGCCAGGCGGTGCGCGGGCGCGGGGACATGGGCGTTCCTGAGGACACGAGGGCATGCCGAAGGACGGCAGGGAGGCATGGGGTGGTGGAGCGGGGGAGAAGCAGGGCGGGGGAGACGAGGCGCACGCGTCGGCAAGAGTCGCCGACCGGGCTCGCGGCCCAATTTGTATCAACTGGCTTCGGCTCCCAGGAAGGCACCTTGGTGTGATCCGAGTCACCAATTGGTTTGCATGCCGCATGGGCGGGTAGGCGCAAACGTTTTTGCAGGTCGGAGCCCGGGTGCAGACGCAGGCCCTCGCGGAGGAGCGGCGCGGAGCACTCCGGTTGATGGCCCGGATCAGGCAGACTGGCCGGATCTGCCACGACCGGGGAGTGCAAGGTGAGAGCGGACATTCCGGAGACCGCCCCGCTGGACGGGATCGACCCGCTGGACGGGCTGCGTGCCCCGCAGGACCCCGACTGCGATGTCTTCCTCACCGGCACGGTCTTCCTCGACATCATCTTCACCGGCCTGGACAGTGCCCCGGTGCGCGGCACCGAGACCTGGGCGCGCGGCATGGGCTCCAGCCCCGGAGGCGTCGCCAACATGGCCACCGCGCTGGCCCGGCTGGGACTTCACACCTCCCTGGCCGCGGCGTTCGGCGACGACCACTACGGGGAGTACTGCTGGGACGCCCTGGAACACGGCGAGGGCATCGACCTGTCCATGTCGCACACCGTTCCCGGCTGGCACTCGCCAGTGACCGTTTCGATGGCGTACGAGGGCGAGCGGACGATGGTCTCGCACGGCCACGAGGCCCCGCCCCCCGCGGTCGTCCCCGGCACGCGCGCAGCCACGGGCCCCTGCGTTCCGGCCCCCGCCGGAGCCGTCGGCGCCGCGCCGCCCGACGCGGCGACCGCCTTCCCGTGGTGCCCGCCCCGCGCCCGCGCCGCCATCGCCTCGCTCGCTCCCGGGTGCGGCGAACCGTGGGTCGCCGCGGCGGCCGGGAACGGAGCCAGGATCTTCGCCGACATCGGCTGGGACGAAACCGGCCGCTGGGACCTGGACGCTCTCGTCGACCTGGAGCACTGCCAGGCGTTCCTGCCCAACGCCGAGGAGGCCATGCGCTACACCCGCACCGAATGCCCGCGCGCCGCCGCCCACGCCCTGGCCGAGCGGGTACCGCTCGCCGTGGTCACCCTCGGAGCGGAAGGCGCGTACGCGGTGGACGCGGGGACCGGGGCGAGCGCGGAGGTGCCCGCCATCGAGGTCGAGGCGCTG
This sequence comes from Streptomyces sp. NPDC047982, assembly GCF_043204165.1. Lineage (NCBI taxonomy): Bacteria > Bacillati > Actinomycetota > Actinomycetes > Kitasatosporales > Streptomycetaceae > Streptomyces > Streptomyces sp. NPDC047982. The sequence continues at coordinate 276,571 of NZ_JBIDBS010000002.1, forward strand.
GACCCGACCGGCGCCGGTGACGTCTTCGTCGCCGGATTCGTCACCGGCACGCTGGCGGACTGGCCGCTGGCCGACCGGCTGGCCTTCGCCGGACTGACCGCAGCGCTTTCGGTGCAGGAGTTCGGCGGTTCGCTGTCGGCCCCGGACTGGGACGAGATCGCCGCCTGGTGGCAGCGGGTACGCACGCTCCCCGACCAGGACCCGGCGGCGCTCAGGCGGTACGCGTTCCTGGAGCACCTGTTGCCCGCCACCGCCCGGCCGTGGCCGCTGCGCAGGGCCGTACCGACGATCGGCTTCCGCCACCCGGCGTGATGGGCGGTACACGTGTTCGTGGCGCGCACGAAAAAGCTCTCGGTGCTGTCCGTGGCGAGTCGTAGGCTGGTAGCCAGAGGTTGTCGATCGGCGAGAACCCCGCAACGGGAGGTATGTGCAGGCCACAGGGCCGGCCCATGACGCAGACACCCATAGCCCAGACCCCCGCGCCCGGGCAGGCGCGAGCCCAGTTCACCGTCCCGGCCAAGCACCCGATGGTGACCGTGCTGGGCTCGGGCGACTCGCTGTTGCGCGTGATCGAGAAGGCATTCCCCGCGGTCGACATCCACGTCCGGGGCAACGAGGTCAGTGCCGCCGGAGACGCGAGGGAAGTCGCCCTCATCCAGCGCCTGTTCAACGAAATGATGCTGGTGCTCCGCACCGGTCAGCCGATGACGGAGGACGCAGTGGAACGCTCGATCGCCATGCTCAGGGCGAGCGAGAGCGGCGAGGGGGAGGGCGAGGAGACGCCGGCCGAGGTGCTCACCCAGAACATCCTCTCCAGCCGCGGTCGTACGATCCGCCCCAAGACGCTCAACCAGAAGCGGTACGTCGACGCCATCGACCAGCACACGGTCGTGTTCGGCATCGGCCCGGCGGGCACCGGAAAGACCTACCTCGCCATGGCGAAGGCGGTCCAGGCGCTCCAGTCCAAGCAGGTCAACAGGATCATCCTGACCCGGCCCGCGGTCGAGGCGGGCGAACGTCTCGGCTTCCTGCCGGGCACTCTCTACGAGAAGATCGACCCTTACCTGCGCCCGCTGTACGACGCGCTGCACGACATGCTCGACCCCGACTCGATCCCCCGGCTCATGGCGGCGGGCACGATCGAGGTCGCGCCGCTGGCCTACATGCGTGGCAGGACGCTCAATGACGCGTTCATCATCCTCGACGAGGCGCAGAACACCAATCCCGAGCAGATGAAGATGTTCCTCACCCGCCTCGGCTTCGACTCGAAGATCGTCATCACCGGTGACGTCACCCAGGTCGATCTGCCGAACGGGACCAAGAGCGGTCTGCGCCAGGTCCAGGAGATTCTGGAAGGCGTCGAGGACGTGCATTTTTCCTGGCTCACCTCCCACGACGTCGTCCGGCACCGGCTCGTCGGCCGTATCGTCGACGCGTACGAGAAGTACGACAGCCGAAACAGCCACCACGGGAAGTAGTCGCAGCGCACCATGTCGATCGACGTCAACAACGAGTCCGGAACCGAGGTCGACGAGCGGGCGATCCTCGACATCGCCCGCTACGCGCTCGCGCGGATGCGGATCCACCCCCTCTCCGAGCTCTCAGTGATCGTGGTGGACGCCGACGCCATGGAGCAGCTCCACATCCAGTGGATGGATCTGCCGGGACCGACGGACGTCATGTCCTTCCCGATGGACGAACTGCGCCCGCCGTCCAAGGACACCGAGGAGCCCCCGCAGGGGCTCCTCGGCGACATCGTGCTCTGCCCCGAGGTCGCGAAGAAGCAGGGCGAGGAGGCGCAGACCCGGCACTCCATGGACGAGGAGCTCCAGATGCTCACCGTCCACGGGGTGCTGCACCTCCTCGGGTACGACCACGAGGAGCCGGACGAGAGGGCCGAGATGTTCGGCCTCCAGGCCGCGATCGTCGACGGCTGGCGCGCCGAGCGGGGTCTCACCGGTCCCTCGCCCGCCCCCACGGTCTCGTGAGCCTTCCCCTCGTCCTGGGCGCCGTCCTGCTGGTCGTCGCCGGCTGGCTGGCGGCCTGCGCGGAGGCGGGCATCGCCCGCGTGTCGAGCTTCCGGGCCGCCGAGGCGGTCCGCTCCGCGCGGCGCGGCAGCCAGAAGCTGGAGCAGGTCGCGGCGGACCCGACCCGCTACCTCAACGTCGCCCTGCTGGTGCGGGTCGCCTGCGAGATGTCGGCCGGCGTCCTCGTCACGTACGCCTGTCTCCAGGAGTTCGAGAGGACCTGGGAGGCGCTGGCCGTCGCCATGGCGGTGATGGTCCTCGTCTCCTACGTCGCCATCGGCGTCTCGCCGCGCACCATCGGCCGCCAGCATCCGCTGAACACCGCCACGGCCGCCGCGTACGTGCTCCTGCCGCTGGCCAGGGTGATGGGCCCGATCCCGCAGCTGCTGATCCTCATCGGAAACGCGCTGACACCGGGCAAGGGGTTTCGCAAGGGACCGTTCGCCAGCGAGGCCGAACTGCGGGCGATGGTCGACCTGGCAGAGGCGGAATCGCTGATCGAGGACGAGGAGCGCCGCATGGTGCACTCCGTCTTCGAACTCGGCGACACGCTCGTGCGCGAGGTCATGGTGCCGCGCACCGACCTGGTCTGCATCGAGCGCTACAAGACGATCCGGCAGGCGTTGACCCTGGCCCTGCGCTCCGGCTTCTCCCGCATCCCCGTCACCGGGGAGAACGAGGACGACATCGTCGGTGTCGTCTACCTCAAGGACCTGGTCCGCAAGACGCACATCAACCGCGAGTCGGAGGCCGACCTCGTCTCCACCGCGATGCGGCCCGCCGCGTTCGTGCCCGACACGAAGAACGCCGGTGACCTGCTGCGCGAGATGCAGCAGGAACGCAGCCACGTCGCCGTCGTGATCGACGAGTACGGCGGCACGGCGGGCATCGTCACCATCGAGGACATCCTCGAGGAGATCGTCGGCGAGATCACCGACGAGTACGACCGGGAACTCCCGCCCGTCCAGGAGCTGGAGAACGGCTGCTACCGGGTGACCGCCCGCCTCGACGTCGGCGACCTCGGGGAACTGTTCGACCTCGGCGCGTACGACGACGAGGACGTGGAGACGGTCGGCGGGCTGCTGGCCAAGGCGCTCGGACGGGTGCCGATCGCAGGCGCCTCCGCGGTGGTCGACCTGCCCGACGGGCGGCGGATCCGGCTGACCGCCGAGTCCACGGCGGGCCGCCGCAACAAGATCGTCACGGTGCTGGTGGAGCCGGTGGAGCCGGAGGGGGAGGAGAAGGAGTGACTCCGCAGCAACTGAGGGATTTCTGCCTGGAGTTCGACGCGAGCGTCGAGGAGTTCCCGTTCGGTCCGGAGATCTCCGTCTTCAAGGTGCTCGGCAAGATGTTCGCCCTCAGCACGCTGGACGCGCGTCCGCTGACGGTCAACCTCAAGTGCGACCCCGACGACGCGGTGCGGCTGCGGGAGGAGCACGAGGCGGTGGTGCCGGGCTGGCACATGAACAAGCGGCACTGGAACACCGTGACCGTCTCCGGCGTGCCGGACCGGCTGCTCCGCGAACTCGTCGAGGACTCCTACGACCTGGTGGTCGCGGGGCTGCCCAGGGCCCAGCGGCTGCGGCTGGACCGGGCGTAGGTCGTGTCCCACAACCGCCGTCGTCCGACCGGAGGCCGGGCGACGGCGGTTCGAAGGCGCGGCCCCGGGAACCGCGGGGGAGGGGCTGCCGTGACGGGACTCGTATGCTCGGCACATGACTGAGAGCACCGACCTCGGCCCCGAGGACCGCAAGATCGTCACGCTGGCGCGCAGCGCCCGCGCCCGCAACGGCGTGCCGGAGGGCGCGGCCGTCCGGGACGAGACCGGGCGCACGTACGTCGCGGGCACCGTGCAACTGGAGTCGCTGAGGCTCAGCGCGCTCCGGACCGCCGTGGCCATGGCCGTGGCCAGTGGCGCCACCTCGCTGGAGGCGGCGGCGATTGTCTCCGAGGCCGAGACCCCGTCGGACGAGGACCGGGCCGCGGTGCGGGACCTGGGCGGCCCGCGGACCCCGGTGCTGCTCGCCGGGCCCGACGGCACCCTGCGGGTCAGTGTGACGGCGGGCTGACGCCGGGGCCGGTCGAGGCCCCGCAGGACAGGGGATCTTGACAGCATCTGATGGCCCATCAGTCAGGGTGCCCCGCTGTCCTTGACTTCTTTTCGGCCGGAGCCGTCAATGAGCCCCCGTCGGCGCGAAAGAGCCGCTGCGCCGCGTCCCGCAGGAGGGGGCCCATGCGTCCGATCACGCATCCGACCATCCGAAGATCCGCCGCTCGAAGACACTCCGGCCGCGGACGCCGCTGGGCCGCCGCGCTGGGCGTGGGCGCGCTCGTCGTCGCCGGGGGAGGCGGGCTCGCGACGCCCGCGCAGGCCATGGTGACGGCCTCCGTGCCGGTCGACTTCCCCACCCACTGCATCCCGCCGGACATCGCGGGCATCCCGCCGATCGACGGGACGACGAAGGCCGAGATCACCGTCGACAACGCCGTGCCGGAGGTGGGCGACACGGTCACGGTCACGTACACCGTCGTCCAGCCGGCCGCGGGCAACCCGGTCGACCTGCCGCTGCCCGCCGACATCATGACGCCCACCGGCCGGGTCACCGTCGGCGGCGCCCAGACCGCGAGCGTCACCGTCACCGGGCCGAAGAAGAACGCGCCGGTGCCCGGCAAGGGCGCCTTCCCGTCGTTCTCGATGACCGGCACCTTCACGGTCACCGCGCCCGGCTCGATCACCCTGTCGCCCGGCGACTACAACATCCACACCAGCTACATCATGGAGCTGGACACCCCGTGCACGGTGACGGATCCGCCCGCCCCCGTCTCCGAGACGATCATCGCGACGGACGGCGGCGGACAGGTCAACGAGCGCTCCATCCTGCTCGGGGCCGCGTCCGGTGCGGCGGGTGACGCGGTCAGCGTGACCGGGTCGAAGTTCACCCCGGGCGCGGCCGTCACGCTCGCGGGCCGGGCGGGCGACCGCCAGACCGCCGACACCGCCACCGTCACGGCGGACGCCACCGGCGGCTTCAGCGGCCGGATCACCGTCGACGACCCGGCGACCACGGGGATCGTCGCCTACGAGGGCGATGCCTGGGACGCGACCAAGGGAGCGGGCCCGCAGGCGTACACCGTCACCGGCGGCGGCGAGGTCCCGGACGGCAGCCAGCGGCTCCACACCTCCGTCAGGGCGGGCACCCTGTCCATGGTCCAGGACGGCGACACCGTCGACCTGTCGGCGGTCGACTTCGGACGCGGCGGCGCCTCGCGGGGCTCCCTGCGGACCGTGACGGTCGAGGACTACCGCGGCGGACCCGCCGGCTGGTCCCTGACCGGAAAGGTCACCGACTTCACCGGCCCCGGCGGCGCGGTCATCGACGCGTCCGCGCTGCGCTGGACCCCGGCCTGCGCGACGAAGCCCGGCAGCCCCAGCACCTGCGCGGCCGGTTCGGCGGGGCCGGTCGGCAGCGCGGGCGCCACCCTGGCATCCACGCCGAACGCGACGGCCACCGGCGGCGAGTTCACCGTCGACGCGCGGCTCGCCCTGGAGGTCCCGGCGTACACCGCCCCCGGCGCGTACTCCGCCGTGCTCACCCTCACCCTCACCTGACGCGGGCCCGGCCGGTGGTCCTGGCGCGCACCCGCCCAGGACCACCGGCCCCGGCCCGCAGCCCCCGCCCGGGCAACCGATCCCCCGACCGATCCGGAGGCTCCGCACCGTGCGCAAGCTGTACGTACTCCTCCTGGCCGGCGCCCTCCTGCTCACCGGCGCTCCCGCGGCCCACGCCGCGGACAACGGCAGCTGGTCGGTCTACCCGGCCGCCGCGCAGAGTGGCCGGCGCCCGTACTTCTACCTCTCCGCCGACCCGGGAGCCACCCTCCGCGACACTGTCACCGTCGCCAACAAGACGGACCGGCCGCGGACGTTCCGGCTGTACGCCGCCGACGCCTACAACACCGCCCGCGACGGCGGGTTCGCCGTCCGCTCGCGGGGCGAGCGGCAGCGCTCGGTCGGCGCCTGGGCCAGACCCGGTCGCACCCTGGTCACCGTGCCCCCGCGCGGGTCGGTCGGCGTCCCGGTCACCATCACCGTTCCCCGCGACGCCGAGCCGGGGGACCACCCCGGGGCCCTCGTCGCCCTCGACGACCACGTCGAACCCGCCGACGGGGGAGCCGTCGCCGTCGGCATCCGGAAAGCGGTCGGGGCACGGATCTATCTGCGGGTGAACGGGCCGACGCTGCCCGCGCTCTCCGTGGAGGACATCGAGGTCGAGCACACCCGGCCGCTGGTCCCGGGCACGGGCCGGAGCAGCGCCGTCATCTCGTACACGCTCCACAACCGGGGCAATGTCACCCTCGACCCCGAGGTCGCCCTCCGGGCCGAGGGGCTCTTCGGTCGCACCCTGCTCGCCCGCGAACTGAAAGCGATTCCATCCGAGCTGCTGCCCCGCCAGCGGGTCCGGCTCACCGAGCGATGGGCCGACGCGCCGCAGCTGGAATGGGGTGAGATCGAGCTGACCGCGAGCGCCCGCGACACCCGCGAGTCCGCCTCCGTCCCGTACATCGCGCTGCCCTGGTTGGTGGCCGTGGTCCTGCTGGCGGCCGTCGCCGCCGGGAGCGCGGCGATCCGGCTGCGGATCCGCCGGAGCCGCGCGCGCAACGGCTGAGCCGACACTCGATGGCGCGCCGCGGCCCTCGGTACGGCGGGGCTGCCGGGATCGGGGACAATGGGCGCCATGAGCGTTCGACCTGACACAGAAGCCGCCGCACAGCAGGGCGCCGACCGCGCACCCCACCGGGCCGGCTTCGCCTGCTTCGTGGGCCGCCCCAACGCGGGCAAGTCCACTCTCACGAACGCTCTGGTCGGCCGGAAGGTGGCGATCACCTCCAACCGGCCCCAGACCACCCGGCACACCGTGCGCGGCATCGTGCACCGCGAGGACGCCCAGCTGGTCCTGGTCGATACGCCCGGTCTCCACAAGCCGCGCACGCTGCTGGGCGAGCGGCTCAACGATGTCGTGCGGACCACCTGGGCCGAGGTCGACGTCATCGGCTTCTGCCTGCCCGCCGACCAGAAGCTCGGCCCCGGCGACCGGTTCATCGCCAAGGAGCTCGCGGGCATCAAGAAGACCCCGAAGATCGCCATCGTCACCAAGACCGACCTCGTCGATTCCAAGCAGCTCGCAGAACAGCTCCTCGCCGTGTCCCGCCTCGGCGAGGAACTCGGCTTCGAATGGGCCGAGATCGTCCCGGTCTCGGCGGTCAAGGACAGCCAGGTCGGTCTGCTGGCCGATCTGCTCGCCCCGTTGCTCCCGGAGAGCCCCCCGCTCTACCCGGAGGGCGATCTCACCGACGAGCCCGAGATGGTCATGGTCGCGGAGCTGATCCGGGAGGCCGCGCTCGAAGGCGTGCGCGACGAGCTGCCGCACTCCATCGCCGTCGTCGTCGAGGAGATGCTGCCGCGCGAGGGGCGCCCGGCGGACCGGCCGCTGCTCGACATCCACGCCAACGTCTACATCGAACGCCCGAGCCAGAAGGGCATCATCATCGGCCCGAAGGGCAGGCGGCTGAAGGAAGTCGGCACGAAGTCCCGCAAGCACATCGAGGCGCTGCTCGGTACGCCCGTCTTCCTCGACCTGCACGTGAAGGTCGCCAAGGACTGGCAGCGCGACCCCAAGCAGTTGCGGAAACTGGGCTTCTGAACCCGGCGTACCGGGTCCGGGTCCGGGCCCCAGGCCGCTCGCCGTTCGTCCCGTCAGCCGTGTGCCTGGTCCCCTTCGGGGCCGAGCCGTCTCACGCGCCCTCCTTCAGGACGCGTGAGACCAGGGCGCGCTGCGCGTCGGTCAGCCGGGGGTCCGCGCAGTGCACCGAACGGCCATCCACCGTGATCCGGTACTGGAAGCCGTCCGGCACCCCCCGGGGCGGGAAACCCTGGCCTGCGGCAAGCGCGGATTCGGCCAGCGCCTCCCACTCCGCGGCATCGGCCCGTCCGGAGGTGTCGACCTCGCCGTGGCGTGCGATACCGGCGAAGCCGCCGGTCCTGCTGACCTGAATCCGCATGCGGTTGTCCTCCATCGCTGGACGGGCCGGGCAGGGCCCTGTCGTCGCCGGACGGACCGGAGCACGGGCCCGATCGTCCCGCGTGGCCGGTCCGATCGTCCTACGCGGTCGGAACGCCCACCTCCGACCATGCCTTCAGCACCGCTTCGGTCTCGTCGCCGTTCCCGAAGCGGCTGCGGGCGGCGGCCGCCGTCAACCGGGCGAAGTCCGCGAAGTCCGCGTCCACCGCCAACTCGCCGCCCGTGAGCACATCGAACCAGATCTGCCCGGCCCGCTCCCACGCGTGGCCGCCGAGCGCCGTCGCCAGCACGTAGAACGCGCGGTTCGGAATGCCGGAGTTGATGTGCACCCCGCCGTTGTCCTGACTGGTGCGTACGTAGTCCTCCATCTTCCCCGGCTGCGGATCCTTGCCGAGCACGTCGTCGTCGTAGGCCGTGCCAGGCTCCTTCATCGAGCGCAGCGCGACGCCCTGGACCCCGGGGGCCAGCAGCCCGGCGCCGATCAGCCAGTCCGCCCGGTCCGCGCTCTGACCCAGCGTGTACTGCTTCACCAGCGAGCCGAAGACGTCGGACACCGACTCGTTGAGCGCGCCGGACTGGCCGTAGTAGCTCAGATTGGCGGTGTACTGGGTCAGGCCGTGCGCCAGCTCGTGGGCGATCACATCGATCGGCAGGGTGAAGTCCAGGAAGATCTCGCCGTCGCCGTCGCCGAACACCATCTGCTCGCCGTCGAAGAAGGCGTTGTTGTACTTCTCGTCGTAGTGCACGGAACCGATCAGCGGCAGTCCGTTGTCGTCGATCGAACGGCGGCCGTACACCTTGAACAGGAGGTCGAAGGTGGCACCGAGTCCCGCGTACGCGCGGTTGACGCTCGCGTCCCGCGTCGGCTCCTCGCCCTCGGAGCGGACCTTGGTGCCGGGAAGCCGGGTGCTGTTCCGGCAGTCGTACAGCGTCCGATCGGGCGTGTCGGACGGCTCGCTCCCGGGCGTGCGGGCGGCGGGCGGGGCGGTGGCCGTCGCCATCTGGCGGCGGGTGCGGCGGGCGGCGTCGCTCTCCAGCGTGCGACGGGCCGGACCGGCCAGGTCGGGGTTGTCCGACCGGGAGATCCTGTCGAGGACATGGGGCGGCACGATGGTGCAGAAGACGGGGCGGAACCCGTTCTGATACTGAGGCTGCATACACCCGACTGTGGCAGCACGTAACCGCCTTGTCACCGGTTGCGACGGCGGTTGGTCAGATGGAGTGACCGGCCGCGCCCAGGCGTTTCGAGTGCCCGACCGCGCAAAGAGGTTTCCGGCCCGTGCGACCTCGATGCCGCACGGTGATCGCGATCCCGCACGGCGATCCCGATCCCGCATAGTGATACGGCCCGGACGCATCAGACGTATCTCGGTTACTCTCGTCGCATCATGCGTTTCGGGCTGCTTCTTCTTAGCTGCCGCGGCGAGGGCCTGTAGTCGTAGGCCGACCCCCTCCCCGCGGAGTCTGGTGGTGCAGCGACACGTCGGCCGTCCCCTTGTCGGACCCCGAGGAGCCGCACACCATGACCACCGACCGCCCCGCACCGATGCCCGCCGCGACCGCTGTCGGACGCCCGACGCCGATCACCCATGCCACCCGGATGCAGAAGCCGTCCGGGATGCCGATCCACAAGTACGGCCGGTACGAGGCCGTCGACATCCCCGACCGCACCTGGCCGGACAAGCGGATCACCGTCGCGCCCCGCTGGCTCTCCACCGACCTGCGCGACGGCAACCAGGCTCTGATCGACCCGATGTCGCCGGCCCGCAAGCGCGAGATGTTCGACCTGCTCGTACGCATGGGCTACAAGGAGATCGAGGTCGGCTTCCCGTCCTCCGGCGAGACCGACTTCGCGTTCGTCCGCTCCATCATCGAAGACGGCGCGATCCCCGAGGACGTGACGATCTCCGTCCTGACGCAGGCCCGCGAGGACCTGATCGAGCGGACCGTCGAGTCCCTGATCGGCGCCCGCCGCGCCACCGTGCACCTGTACAACGCCACGGCCCCCACCTTCCGCCGGGTCGTCTTCCGCGGCTCCAAGGACGACATCAAGCAGATCGCCGTCGACGGCACCCGGCTGGTCATGGAGTACGCGGAGAAGCTGCTGGGCCCGGAAACGATCTTCGGCTACCAGTACAGCCCGGAGATCTTCACCGACACCGAACTGGACTTCGCCCTGGAGGTCTGCGAGGCGGTCTGCGACGTCTGGCAGCCCGAGGAGGGGCGCGAGATCATCCTCAACCTGCCCGCGACCGTGGAGCGTTCGACTCCGTCCACGCACGCGGACCGGTTCGAGTGGATGTCGCGGAACCTGACCCGCCGCGAGCACATCTGCCTGTCCGTCCACCCGCACAACGACCGCGGCACCGCCGTCGCCGCCGCCGAACTGGCCCTCATGGCCGGAGCGGACCGGATCGAGGGCTGCCTGTTCGGCCAGGGCGAGCGCACCGGCAACGTCGACCTGGTCACGCTGGGCATGAACCTGTTCTCGCAGGGGGTCGACCCGCAGATCGACTTCTCGCAGATCGACGAGATCCGTCGCACCAGCGAGTACTGCAACCAGATGGAGGTGCACCCGCGCCACCCCTACGCGGGCGACCTCGTCTACACCGCCTTCTCCGGCTCCCACCAGGACGCCATCAAGAAGGGCTTCGACGCCATGGAGGCCGACGCGGCCGCCCGGGGCAAGACCGTCGACGAGATCGAGTGGGCCGTGCCGTACCTGCCGATCGACCCGAAGGACGTCGGCCGCAGTTACGAGGCCGTCATCCGGGTCAACTCGCAGTCCGGCAAGGGCGGAATCGCGTACGTCCTGAAGAACGATCACAAGCTCGACCTGCCGCGCCGGATGCAGATCGAATTCTCCCGGATCATTCAGGCCAAGACCGACGCCGAGGGCGGCGAGGTCACCCCGGCACAGATCTGGTCCGTGTTCCAGGACGAGTACCTGCCCAACCCCGAGAACGCGGCGGCTCAATGGGGTCGCGTGCAGATCCGCTCCGGCCAGTCCACGACCGGCTCCGACGGCAGGGACACGATCACCGTCGAGGCGACCGTGGACGGCACCGACACCGTGCTGACCGGCACCGGCAACGGTCCGATCTCCGCGTTCTTCGAGGCGCTGCAGGCCATCGGCATCGACGCCCGCCTCCTGGACTACACCGAGCACACCATGAGCGAGGGCGCCAGCGCCCAGGCGGCCTCGTACATCGAGTGCGCCATCGACGGACGGGTGCTGTGGGGCATCGGCATCGACGCCAACACCACGCGCGCCTCGCTGAAGGCGGTCGTCTCCGCGGTCAACCGCGCCGGCCGCTGACCCGACCCGCCCACGGGCGCCCGGAGCCGCACGGCCCAGGACCCCGCCCCCTCTCAAGCCGGGGCGGGGTTCGGCCATCTCCGGGGTTGTGACGATCGGGGTACTGACGGCGCCTCGCGACTGTGGTTAACATCACGTCCACGCGGCAATGTTGCCGGAGGGGCACCCCCGTGCCCTGAGGGCCACGGGGGAGTTACGGAGGTGTGCGACGTGCGGTCAGCCCTGGGACGACGCGCCATGAAGCTGCGCATCTGCGGCATCCGCACCGTCTGGGACGCCGTCGGCGACGGAGAGTTCTTCTGCCCCGGCTGCGGCGGCGACCGCAACTACCGCAGGCTCACCGGACGCCGCCGCTTCGCCGTGCTCGGCGTGCCGATGCTGCGCCGCGGCACCACCGGCCCCGTCGTCGAATGCGCCGCCTGCCGGGGGCGCTTCGACACCGATGTGCTCGACCACCCGACCACCACCCGGCTCTCCACGATGCTCCGGGACGCCGTCCACACGGTCGCCCTCGGTGTCCTCGCGGCCGGTGGCACCACCTCCCGCACGGTCCTGCGGACCGCCGCCGCGACCGTGCGCGGCGCGGGCTTCGACGACTGCACGGAGGAACAGCTCTCCACCGTCGTCGAGGTCCTCTCCGCCGACATCGGCCGCGGCTCCGCCTTCGACCCGGCGGCCGAGGCGTGTGGCGCGGCCCTCGCCATCGAACTGCACGAGGCGCTGGAGCCCCTCGCCCCGCACCTGGCCCCCGCCGGACGCGAGGCGATCCTCCTCCAGGGCGCCAGGATCGCCCTCGCCGACGGTCCCTACGGCCCGTCCGAGCGCGAGGTGCTGACCACGGTCGGCGCGGCGCTGCGGATCTGTGCGCAGGACACCGCCCGGCTGCTGGCCGCGGCGGCCCGTACCCCCTCCTGACCGCTCCCGGGACGGGGCCCCTCCCGGGACGTGCGGGTTCGGGGCCCCGTCCCCGTACCGGACAATGGACGCATGAGCTTGTTCCGGGACGACGGCGTGGTGCTGCGCACGCAGAAGCTGGGCGAGGCCGACCGGATCATCACGATCCTCACCCGCGGCCACGGCCGGGTACGGGCCGTGGCGCGCGGGGTGCGGCGCACCAAGTCCAAGTTCGGCGCCCGGCTGGAGCCGTTCTCCCACGTCGACGTGCAGTTCTTCGCCCGGGGCGGCGAACTGGTCGGCCGGGGGCTGCCGCTCTGCACGCAGAGCGAGACGATCGCCCCGTACGGTGGCGGCATCGTCACGGACTATGCCCGCTACACCGCGGGCACCGCGATGCTGGAGACCGCCGAGCGGTTCACCGACCACGAGGGCGAGCCCGCGGTCCAGCAGTATCTGCTGCTCGTCGGCGGGCTGCGCACCCTCGCCCGCGGCGAGCACGAACCGCATCTCGTCCTCGACGCCTTTCTGCTGCGCTCGCTCGCGGTCAACGGCTACGCGCCCAGCTTCGAGGACTGCGCGAGGTGCGGCATGCCCGGGCCGAACCGGTTCTTCTCCGTCGCGGCGGGCGGCGTCGTATGCGGTGACTGCCGGGTGCCCGGCAGCGTCGTACCCTCGACCGAGGCCGTCGGCCTGCTGAGCGCGCTGCTCACCGGCGACTGGGAGACGGCGGACGCGTGCGAGGCGCGTCATGTCAGGGAGGGCAGCGGACTGGTTTCCGCCTATCTGCACTGGCATCTGGAGCGCGGGCTGCGCTCACTGCGGTACGTAGAGAAGTGACACGGACGGATCAGGCACGGATCCGGCATGGATCAGGTACAGGGAGCGAGACAGTTCATGGCAGTACGCGGGATGCTGGGCGGCCGTAACCGGCGCGACTACAAGACCCCGGAGCCGCACCCCTCCGGTGCCACGCCCCCGAGGATCCCCGGCGAGCTGGTGCCCAAGCACGTGGCCATCGTGATGGACGGCAACGGGCGCTGGGCCAAGGAGCGCGGTCTGCCGCGCACCGAGGGGCACAAGGTCGGCGAGGGCGTCGTCATGGACGTCCTCAAGGGCTGCATCGAGATGGGCGTCAAGAACCTCTCGCTGTACGCGTTCTCCACGGAGAACTGGAAGCGGTCCCCGGAGGAGGTGAAGTTCCTGATGAACTTCAACCGGGACGTGATCCGCCGCCGCCGCGACGAGATGGACGAACTGGGCATCCGCATCCGCTGGGTGGGGCGCATGCCGAAGCTGTGGAAGTCCGTCGTCCAGGAGCTCCAGGTCGCCCAGGAGCAGACGAAGGACAACGACCGGATGACGCTGTACTTCTGCGTCAACTACGGCGGCCGGGCCGAGATCGCCGACGCCGCGCAGCGCATCGCGCGGGACGTCGCGGCCGGGAAGCTGGACCCGTCCAAGGTCAACGAGAAGACGTTCGCGAAGTACATCTACTACCCGGACATGCCGGACGTCGACCTGTTCGTGCGTCCCAGCGGCGAGCAGCGCACGTCCAACTACCTGATCTGGCAGAGCGCCTACGCCGAGATGGTCTTCCAGGACGTGCTGTGGCCGGACTTCGACCGCCGCGACCTGTGGCGGGCCTGTCTGGAGTACGCCCAGCGGGACCGGCGGTTCGGAGGCGCGCAGGACACCGTTCCGGCAGCGGGGAAGGGCTGAGCGGACGGGGGGGGCCGGCGCGCACCGCGCCGGCCCCCGCCATCCGGGCCCTCACTCCTTCGTGTCGGCGCGCTCGGCGCACTCCGCGCAGGTTCCGAAGATCTCCACCGTGTGCGCCACGTTCACGTATCCGTGCTGCGTGGCGATCGACTCCGCCCACTGCTCCACGGCGGGACCCTCGACCTCGACGGCCTTGCCGCACATCCGGCACACCAGGTGATGGTGGTGTTCGCCGGTCGAGCAGCGGCGGTACACGGACTCGCCGTCCGTGGTGCGCAGCACGTCCACCTCGCCCGCGTCGGCCAGGGACTGGAGGGTGCGATAGACGGTGGTCAGCCCGACCGAGTCACCGCGGTGCTTGAGCACGTCGTGCAGCTCCTGGGCACTGCGGAACTCGTCCACCTCGTCGAGCGCCGCCGCCACCGCCGCCCGCTGCCGGGTCGACCGGCCACGTACCGGGGCCGCGTTCGTTCCACTGATCGGCGCCGTCGCCACAGCCGCCTCCTCGTGTCGCCCGTACCTGTGTCGGGCCATTGTGCCAGCCCGCCCCGTGGTCACACGCGGAGCTCGTCCTGCGCGGGGCGGCCGGCCGCTGCTTCAAGGGTGCACTCGCCGGGCGCCTCCTCGCCCCGGCGGGCCCGCCGCCGGGCCAGCGGGGTCGCGAGCAGCGTCAGGGTGACGAAGACCACGATGGCCAGCAGCACGATCGTCGCGCCGGGCGGCACGTCCTGGTAGTACGAGGTCACGGTGCCCGCCAGGGTCACCGCCGTGCCGATGACGACCGACAGCACGAACGTCAGCCGGAACGACCGGGAGATCTGCTGCGCCGCCGCGACCGGCACCACCATCAGGGCGCTGACCAGCAGCAGCCCGACGACCCGCATCGCCACGGTGACGGTCACCGCCGCGGTCACGGCGACCAGCAGGTTCAGCGCGCGCACCGGCAGCCCGGTGACGCGGGCGAACTCCTCGTCCTGGCTGACCGCGAACAGCTGCCGCCGCAGCCCCAGCGTCACCAGCAGGACGAAGGCGGCCAGCAGGCAGATCGCCGTGATGTCCTCGGGGGAGACCGTGGCGAGCGAGCCGAAGAGGTACGAGGTGAGGTTGGCGTTGGAGCCGGTGTCGGAGAGGTTGATCAGCAGCACGCCGCCCGCCATCCCGCCGTAGAACAGCATGGCCAGCGCGATGTCGCCGCGGGTGCGCCCGTACCAGCGGATCAGCTCCATCACCACGGAGCCGGCGACGGCGACCGCCGTGGCCATCCACACCGGGCTGGTGGACAGCAGGAAGCCGAGGCCGACGCCGGTCATCGCGATGTGGCCGATGCCGTCGCCCATCAGGGCCTGGCGGCGCTGGACGAGGTAGACGCCGACGGACGGGGCGATGACGCCGACCAGGACGGCGGCGAGCAGGGCCCGCTGCATGAAGGGGGGATCGAGGAATTCCATGGTCAGCTCAGCAGTCCGGTCCGGACGGGCTCGGCGGCCGCGTGGGGGTGTACATGGTCGTGTCCGGGCAGGGCGTGCTGGCCCACTGCCTTCGGGGGCGCCCCGTCGTGCGTCACGCAGCCGTCGCGCAGCACGACGGCGCGGTCGATCAGCGGCTCCAGCGGGCCGAGCTCGTGCAGCACCAGCAGCACCGTGGCACCGGCGGCGACCTGTTCGCGGAGCGTCGTGGCGAGGATCTCCTGGCTGCCCAGGTCGACGCCGGCCATCGGCTCGTCCATGATCAGCAGCTCCGGTTCGGCGGCCAGCGCCCGGGCGATCAGCACGCGCTGGTGCTGCCCGCCGGAGAGCGCGTTCACCGAGTCCCCGGCCCGGTCGCTCAGGCCGACCAGTTCGATGGCCCGGTCGACGGCGGCCCGGTCCGCCTTGCGGAGCGGGCCCAGCCGCCTACGGGAGAGCCGCCCGGACGAGACGACCTCGCGGATCGTGGCGGGCACGCCGCCCGAGGCGGTGGTGCGCTGGGGCACGTAGCCGACACGGGACCAGGCGCGGAAGCGTCGCAGCGGGGTGCCGAACAGTTCGACGGAGCCGCCGGTGAGCGGGACCTGGCCGATGACGGACCGCACGGCGGTCGACTTGCCCGAGCCGTTCGCGCCGAGCAGGGCGACGACCTCGCCGCGGTGGACCGTCAGGTCGATGCCGCGCAGCACCGCACGCGCGCCGAGCGTGGCCGTGGCGCCCCTGAGGGCTATCACGGGGTCGGTCGTGGTGCTCCCGGACTCGGGCATGAGAGCCTCCGATGCTGCTGTGGCGGTTGTCGCGTGGGCCACGGTCGCCGCGGTCGCCACGTGGGACGCGGCTGTCGCGCGGGCCGTTCGTGCTGTCTGGGTCGTGCGGGTCACTTCGCGCCGAGCGCCTTCTGCAGCGCGGCGAGGTTGGACCGCATGACCTCGAGGTAGTCGTCGCCCTTCGACCTGTCCGTGATTCCCTCCAGCGGGTCCAGGACGTCGGTCTTCAGGCCGGTGTCCCGGGCGAGGGTCTTCGCGGTCCTGTCGCTGGCGAGGGTCTCGAAGAACACAGTGGTGACCTTCTCCTTCTTCGCGATGGTGTGGATCTCGTTGATCCGGGCCGGGCTGGGCTCGGCCTCGGGGTCGACGCCGGCGATGCCCTCCTGGGTGAGGCCGTAGCGCTCGGCGAGATATCCGAAGGCGGAGTGGGTGGTGATGAAGGTCCTGGTCGTGGTGGACTTCAGGCCCGTCTCGTACGCCGTGTTCAGCGCGTCGATCTTCCCGACCAGCTCTCGCGTGTTCTTGCGGTAGTCGGCGGCGTGGTCGGGGTCGGCCTTCTCCAACGACTTTCCGACGCCCTCGGCGACCTCGGCGTACTTCACCGGGTCCAGCCAGATGTGGGGGTCGCCTCCGGTCACGTCGCCGTGGTGCTCGTGACCGTGCTCGTCGTCCCCGGCGTGGTCGTGCTCGTCGCCGCCGGTCTCGGTGCCGTGGTCCTCCAGTTTCGTGAGCTTCGAGGCGTCGACGGCGTTCTTGGCGCCGGACTGCTCGACGGCGTCGTCGACGGCGGGCTGGATGCCCTTGAGGTAGAGGATGTAGTCGGCGTCGCTCAGCCCGCCGATCTGCCTCGGGCTGAGCTCCAGGTCGTGCGGTTCGACGCCCGGCTTGGTCAGCGTGGTGACCGAGACGTTCTTCCCGCCGATCTGCTCGGCCAGGAACTGCATCGGATAGAACGAAGCCACCACGTTCAGCTTGTCGCCGTTCTTGTGGTCGGCGGCGTCCGAGGAGGAGCAGGCCGTGAGGGCGGTGAGGCCGAGGGCGACCGCTCCGACGAGGGTGGTGGTGGGTATGAGGCGGCTGACGTTCATGACAGTCATTTTCAATGAAATTGGAAACGATTGTCAACAAGGATGATGAGATGGTCGCGCGGCCGATCGGACCGCCACCGATTTGATCCGAGGGGCGGGCCCGCCGGTAATCTGTAGCATTCGACGTTCGTCCTCGTAATGAAGAGAGCACCGTGGCCGCCGACAAGATCGACTCCATCGTCAGCCTGAGCAAGCGCCGTGGCTTCGTCTATCCCTGCAGTGAGATCTACGGTGGTCAGCGCGCCGCCTGGGACTACGGACCGCTGGGCGTCGAGCTGAAGGAGAACCTCAAGCGCCAGTGGTGGCGCTACATGGTCACCTCGCGCGAGGACGTGGTCGGAGTCGACTCGTCGGTCATCCTTGCCTCCGAGGTGTGGGTCGCCTCCGGTCACGTCGCCACGTTCACCGATCCGCTGACCGAGTGCACCTCCTGCCACAAGCGCTTCCGCGCCGACCACCTGGAGGAGGCGTACGAGGAGAAGCACGGCCACCTCCCCGCGAACGGCCTGACCGACCTCAACTGCCCCAACTGCGGCAACAAGGGCACGTTCACCGAGCCCAAGCAGTTCTCCGGTCTGCTCTCCACCCACCTCGGCCCGACCCAGGACTCCGGCTCCGTCGCCTACCTGCGCCCCGAGACCGCCCAGGGCATCTTCACCAACTTCGGCCAGGTGCAGCAGACCTCGCGCAAGAAGCCGCCGTTCGGCATCGCCCAGATGGGCAAGTCCTTCCGGAACGAGATCACTCCGGGCAACTTCATCTTCCGCACCCGCGAGTTCGAGCAGATGGAGATGGAGTTCTTCGTCAAGCCGGGCGAGGACGAGAAGTGGCACGAGTACTGGATGGAGCAGCGCTGGAACTGGTACACCGGCCTGGGCCTGCGCGAGGAGAACATGCGGTGGTACGACCACCCGCAGGAGAAGCTCTCGCACTACTCCAAGCGCACCGCCGACATCGAGTACCGCTTCCGCTTCGGCGGCAGCGAGTGGGGTGAGCTGGAGGGCGTCGCCAACCGCACGGACTACGACCTCAAGGCGCACTCCAAGGCGTCCGGCACCGACCTGTCGTTCTTCGACCAGGAGGCCGGCGAGCGCTGGACCCCGTACGTCATCGAGCCGGCAGCCGGCGTCGGCCGCGCGATGCTCGCCTTCCTCCTCGACGCCTACATCGAGGACGAGGCGCCGAACGCCAAGGGCGTCATGGAGAAGCGCACCGTGATGCGCCTCGACCCGCGCCTCGCGCCGGTCAAGGTCGCCGTGCTCCCGCTGTCCCGCAACCCGCAGCTGTCGCCGAAGGCCAAGGGCCTCGCCGCCGACCTGCGGCAGAACTGGAACATCGAGTTCGACGACGCGGGCGCCATCGGCCGCCGCTACCGCCGCCAGGACGAGATCGGTACGCCGTTCTGCGTCACCGTCGACTTCGACACCCTGGACGACAACGCGGTGACCGTGCGCGAGCGCGACACCATGAAGCAGGAGCGCGTCTCCCTGGACCAGATCCAGGCGTACCTCGGCGCCCGCCTGATCGGCTGCTGACACCTTCTCGCGCCGCTCGGTCCGTTTGCCTGATGCGGCACTAGCACCGGCCGGAGCCCCCGGTTCCCCGCACCCCGCGCGCAGGAGCCGGGGGCTCCGTCGTATGCCGTCCGGGGCCGGACGGTCCCGGACGGCATACGGCGTGCGGGCGGTCCGGGGCGGCGCGGCGCGGGAAAACCGGGTGCGGCGGCGGACGGGGCCGCAGTACGGTGCCGCCATGTCTTCTTCGTTCTTCCAGATCTACGAGTGAGAGCGCGGCGGGTCCGAGCACCCGCCGCCCACCGGATCGATCAGAGGCCGACTCGGACCTCCTTCCCCCTCTCGCCCTTCACCATGAATGGGAGAACACCGTGGCCAAGAGCCGCAACAGCCTCCTCGGCGTGGGCGGACAGCGCAAGAAGCTGTCCCGCGCCGATCAGCAGGGCATGGGCCCCGCGCGCCAGGCCGACCGCAAGGCGGCAGCCGACCAGAAGCAGGAACTGCTGCGCAAGATGCGCGAGCGCACGGGGCCGGCTCCGGACGCCGCGCGCGACGAGTCGTCGTCGGACGACTCGACCCAGCCGGACGCGACCGAGCAGGACGGCGCGGCGCAGAACTGACACCTCATCAACCCCCGTACCCCGTGGGCCCGGATCACCTGAGTGCATCCGGGCCCACGCCCTTGTCCGGCGACGGTCAGGAGCGTCGAACGCCCTTTGGCGAACCGAGGTCACGAACGTCTGCCACGGGGCGGGCGGGAACCGCAGGACGGGCCGCTTCGGTTCCTGGAACCGTGTGTCGGTGCCCAGGTGCGTCGGCAGCGCAGGCGCGTCGAAGTGACCGGGCGGCGGCCGGAGCGGCCTCAGGCCCTGGAGCTCACCGAGGGCTGAATCCCGGCGGGGCCGGCCGTCCGGTCCTCCAGGCACGCGGCGGTCCGACGCGCCGTCTCCTGTGCCCAGCGTCCGCTGGTCAGCGCCCCCACCAGCAGCACGCACAGCCCGCAGCCGGTGATGATCCACCAGGCGGGCCTGCCCGCGTCCACGAAGGCGGCCGCGTACGCGGAGCCGCGCGGCGACCCGGTCCCGGCCACGCCCGCCGCGAGCACCGCGCCGATCACGGCGACCCCGAGCGTGCCGCCGACCTGCCGACTGGTCGAGGCGACCGCGGCCGCCACACCGGCCTGGGTGCGCGGCATGCCGGAGACGGCCGTGTCGGTGATCGGCGCGTTCACCATGCCGAAGCCGATGCCGAACAGCACGTACCCGGTGAACAGCAGGGCGTTGTCCGTCTCCGCCTCGAACGCGGCGAACATCAGCCCGCACGCCGTCATGGCCGTCCCGGCCACGAGCAGCGGCAGCCGCGGGCCCCGGCTGCCGACGAGCCGCCCCGACAGCGGGGCGCAGACGAAGGTCAGGGCCGCCATCGGCAGCATGTACAGACCGGCGTGCAGCGCGCTCAGCCCGCGCACGTTTTGCAGGTACAGCGTGTTGAGGAACAGGAACCCGCTCAGCGCGGCGAACGAGCAGACCGCTATGGCGGTGGCCCCGCTGAACGGGGCGCTGCGGAAGAACCGCAGGTCGATGAGGGGATCGGCGCGCCGCGGCTCGTACAGCAGCAGCCCGGCGAGGGCGGCGGCGGCGAGTACGGCGAGTCCGAGAACGTGCGGCGCGGACCAGCCCGCCGTCGGCGTCTCGATGATCACGTACGTCAGCGAGCCGAGCAGCGCCATCACCAGCAGTTGCCCCACCGGGTCCGGGCGGCGCGGCTTCGGGGCGCGGGACTCGGGGACGTAGCGCCAGGTGAGCAGCAGCGCGAGGAGGCCGACAGGCAGATTGACCCAGAAGATCGACCGCCAGCCGACCGAGTCCACCAGCAGCCCACCGACCAGCGGACCCGCCGCCATGGAGATGCCGACCACGCCACCCCACACCCCGATGGCGCGGGCCCGCTCGCGCGGTTCGGTGAAGGTGTTGGTGATGATCGACATCGCCACCGGGTTCAGCATCGAACCGCCCACCGCCTGCACCATCCGGAACGCCACCAGCGACTCCAGGTTCGGTGCCAGGGAACAGAGCAGCGAGCCGAGGGTGAAGAGGACCAGCCCGGTTTGGAACACCCTGCGCCGACCGATCCGGTCGGCGGTGGAACCCGCGAGCATCAACAGCGAGGCCAGGACGAGGGTGTAGGCGTCGATCGTCCACTGCATGCCCGCGACGTCGGCGTGCAGTT
Organism: Streptomyces sp. NPDC047982; assembly: GCF_043204165.1. Taxonomy (NCBI): domain Bacteria; kingdom Bacillati; phylum Actinomycetota; class Actinomycetes; order Kitasatosporales; family Streptomycetaceae; genus Streptomyces; species Streptomyces sp. NPDC047982. The sequence goes on from NZ_JBIDBS010000002.1 coordinate 297,677, forward strand.
CCTTCTGGATGGAGGGAAGGGCGACGTTCAGGACGGTGTTGTCGAGGCTGACGATCAGCAGACTCATGCAGCAGATCGCCAGCACCAGTTGCCGTCGGCGGCGGCTGAGCTCGGGCATGCATCGATAGTACGGTTAACTAATGAATCCCGCCGAGCGGCCGGGACCGTTCGGGTCGAGTCGGGTCGCGTCCGGTCGACCGGCTCCGGTCGAGCAGGCCGCGGCCCTCTCCGACCGCTCCCGTCCGTTCCCGCTGGTTCCCGCGGGCTCCCTCCTGTGCGGGTGCGGTCCGCCGGTGGCGCGTTCCGCGCCGTACACGGCGGCAGACCGCTGGGCGTCGTACGCGACAATGGAGCAATGACCACGTTCGCCCCCTCGCTCCCACAGCTCCGGATCGGCCCGCACACGGTGCAGCCGCCGGTGGTGCTCGCCCCCATGGCCGGCATCACCAACGCCCCGTTCCGCACTCTGTGCCGGGAGTTCTCCGGGGGCAAGGGGCTGTTCGTCAGCGAGATGATCACCACCCGGGCGCTGGTCGAGCGCAACGAGAAGACCATGCAGCTGATTCACTTCGACGCGAGCGAGACCCCGCGCTCCATCCAGCTGTACGGGGTGGACCCGGTCACCGTCGGCAAGGCCGTTCGCATGATCGTCGACGAGGACCTCGCCGACCACATCGATCTGAACTTCGGCTGCCCGGTCCCCAAGGTGACCCGCAAGGGCGGCGGCTCCGCGCTCCCGTACAAGCGGCCGCTGCTGCGCGCGATCCTCAACCAGGCGGTCTCCAACGCGGGCGATCTGCCGGTCACCATCAAGATGCGCAAGGGCATCGACGACGACCACCTCACCTATCTCGACGCGGGCCGGATCGCCGTCGAGGAGGGTGTCAAGGCCGTCGCCCTGCACGGCAGGACGACCGCCCAGCACTACGGCGGCAGCGCCGACTGGGACGCCATCGCCCGGCTCAAGGAGCACGTCCCGGAGATCCCGGTGCTCGGCAACGGCGACATCTGGTGCGCGGACGACGCCCACCGGATGATGCGCGAGACCGGCTGCGACGGCGTGGTCGTCGGGCGTGGCTGCCTGGGCCGCCCCTGGCTCTTCGGCGACCTGGTGAGCGCGTTCGAGGGTACGGGCGCGAGGCGGGCGCCCCGGCTGCGCGAGGTGGCCGACGTGATGCTGCGGCACGCGACGCTGCTGGGGGAGTGGCTCGGCGACGAGGCGCGGGGCGTGATCGACTTCCGCAAGCACGTCGCCTGGTACCTCAAGGGCTTCTCGGTCGGCTCGGAGATGCGCAAGAAGCTGGCGGTCACCTCGTCACTCGACGAATTGGGTGCGCAACTGACCGAGCTGGACCTGGATCAGCCGTGGCCGGACGGCGCGGACGGGCCGCGCGGGCGCACCTCGGGCAACAACCGCGTGGTGCTGCCGGACGGCTGGCTGAAGGACCCGTACGACTGCGCGGGCGTGAGCGCGGACGCGGAACTGGACACATCGGGCGGCTGAGCCGGGAGCGGCCGACCTGCGACCGGGTGGTTCGGTCGGCCGACGGCCGGTCCGGGTGAGTGACGGCAGTCGGCGGCCGGTCCTGTAGTGGCCCGTCGGGGTGGTGCACCCCCGGCGGGCCCTTCGCGTATCCCTCTTCGCTTCCGCCGCCCCGTCGTGCGGCCGGGGTCCCTCGTCCCGGGCTCGTCGCCCGTGCCGCTGGGCCGCTGGGTCGAGGGCGCGCCCTCGCGTCCGCGCGGTTCGGCGTGGGCACACTGAGTGACCTGGCGCCCCTCCCGATGCTCGTGCCCCTCTCGCCCCTGAGGCACCGCGTGCCGCAGCGGAGGGCGCACTCATTTGAGCGTGAGATCCGGCCAGGTTCGGCGGCATTCAGCCAGAAAGGCACCCCTCAGGCACTCGTCAAGCGTGCCGTGAAGCGGGTTTGCTCACGCTGAGCATTGACTTGTTGACCGAGGGGTGACCGTCGGTCGCTTTTCATCTGTCCGAATGGTGACATCTGAGCGTCGGCCATAGAGTGATTCTCGCCACCTTGAGAGCCAGCCCGCTCAAATGAGCGCAATGGTGTGGGCTGCATTTCTCAAATGATGGCACTCGGTGCCAGCGCCTCACATTTTGATCGATCGACGCTTCCGTTGCGCAGAGTTGCCAAAAGGGGGAACATTGGCTGCGACGAGTGGTTACTCGTTCAAGAAGTGAACGCTTTTCTTTCGTCGGAGGACGGGCTGTGTCACTTTCGATCTGCTGGCGGACGAGTGGCTGAGCCCCCATGACGCGTAAGTGGACGTACCCAGACACCTTCGATCTGGGTATGTTCCTCGCCGTCAGGGCAGCCACCGCGTCTTCGAGGAGTCGAGACCGTGTCGGAAAACAAAGATCCCCAGGTATCCACCCCGGACTCCCGGGAGTCCCAGGGCCAGAAGTTCGTCTACGACTTCACCGAGGGCAACAAGGATCTGAAGGACCTCCTCGGGGGGAAGGGCGCGAACCTCGCCGAGATGACCAACCTCGGTCTCCCCGTTCCCCCGGGCTTCACCATCACCACCGAGGCGTGCAAGGTCTACCTGGAGAGCGGCGTGGAGCCGGCCGAGCTGCGCGACGAGGTCAGCGCGCACCTCGACGCACTCGAGTCGCGGATGGGCAAGAAGCTCGGCCAGGAGGACGACCCGCTGCTGGTCTCGGTCCGTTCCGGTGCGAAGTTCTCGATGCCCGGCATGATGGACACGGTCCTCAACATCGGTCTCTCCGACGAGTCCGTGGCCGGTCTCGCCACGCAGGCCGGCGACGAGCGGTTCGCGTGGGACTCCTACCGGCGTCTCATCCAGATGTTCGGGAAGACCGTGCTCGGCGTCGACGGCGACCTCTTCGAGGAGGCGCTGGAGGCGGCGAAGGAGGCCAAGGGCGTCACGGTCGACGTGGATCTCGACGCGGCCGACCTGAAGAAGCTCGTCAAGCAGTTCAAGAAGATCGTCTCGGGCGAGGCCGGACGCGACTTCCCGCAGGACCCGCGCGAGCAGATGGACCTGGCCATAAAGGCGGTCTTCGACTCGTGGAACACCGACCGGGCCAAGCTCTACCGCCGTCAGGAGCGCATTCCCGGCGACCTCGGCACGGCCGTCAACGTCTGCTCGATGGTCTTCGGCAACCTCGGCCCCGACTCCGGGACGGGCGTCGCGTTCACCCGTGACCCGGCCAGCGGCCACCAGGGCGTCTACGGCGACTACCTGCAGAACGCGCAGGGAGAGGACGTCGTCGCCGGTATCCGCAACACGGTGCCGCTCGCCGATCTGGAGTCGATCGACAAGAAGTCGTACGACCAGCTGATGCAGATCATGGAGACGCTCGAAACGCACTACAAGGACCTGTGCGACATCGAGTTCACCATCGAGCGCGGCCGACTGTGGATGCTGCAGACCCGGGTCGGCAAGCGCACCGCCGGTGCCGCCTTCCGGATCGCGACCCAGCTCGTCGACCAGGGCCTGATCGACGAGGCCGAGGCGCTCCAGCGGGTCAACGGGGCGCAGCTCGCGCAGCTTATGTTCCCCCGCTTCGACGAGGAGGCGGACACCGAACTGCTCGGCCGGGGCATCGCCGCCTCGCCCGGCGCCGCGGTCGGCAAGGCCGTGTTCGACTCGTACACCGCGGTGAAGTGGTCCCGGTCCGGCGAGAAGGTCATCCTCATCCGCCGCGAGACCAACCCCGACGACCTCGACGGCATGATCGCCGCCGAGGGCATCCTGACCTCGCGCGGCGGCAAGACCTCGCACGCCGCCGTCGTCGCCCGCGGCATGGGCAAGACCTGCGTCTGCGGTGCCGAGGAGCTGGAGGTCGACACCAAGCGCCGCCGGATGACGGTGGGCGGCCGGGTCGTCGAGGAGGGCGACGTCGTCTCCATCGACGGCTCCACCGGCAAGGTGTACCTGGGCGAGGTGCCCGTCGTGCCGTCCCCGGTGGTCGAGTACTTCGAGGGCCGGATGCACGCGGGCGCCGACGATGCCGACGAGCTGGTCTCCGCCGTGCACCGGATCATGGCCTACGCGGACCGGGTGCGCCGGCTGCGGGTGCGGGCCAACGCCGACAACGCCGAGGACGCGCTGCGGGCCCGCCGCTTCGGCGCCCAGGGCATCGGCCTGTGCCGTACCGAGCACATGTTCCTCGGTGAGCGGCGCGGGCTGGTCGAGAAGCTGATCCTCGCGGACACCGACGACGAGCGCGAATCCGCGCTGGCGGAGCTGCTCCCGCTTCAGAAGGCCGACTTCATCGAGCTGTTCGAGGCGATGGACGGACTGCCCGTCACCGTACGGCTGCTGGACCCGCCGCTGCACGAGTTCCTGCCCGACATCACCGAGCTCTCGGTACGGGTCGCGCTCGCCGAGGCTCGTCAGGACGCCAACGAGAACGACCTGCGGCTGCTCCAGGCGGTGCACAAGCTGCACGAGCAGAACCCGATGCTCGGTCTGCGCGGGGTCCGCCTCGGCCTCGTCATCCCCGGGCTGTTCGCCATGCAGGTTCGGGCGATCGCGGAGGCCGCGGCCGAGCGCAAGAACGCCAAGGGCGACCCGCGCGCCGAGATCATGATTCCGCTCGTCGGCACGGTCCAGGAGCTGGAGATCGTCCGTGAGGAGGCCGACCACGTCATCGCCGAGGTCGAAGCGGTCACCGGCACCCAGCTGAAGCTGACCATCGGCACCATGATCGAGCTGCCGCGCGCCGCGCTGACCGCCGGGCAGATCGCCGAGGCCGCGCAGTTCTTCTCCTTCGGCACGAACGACCTGACCCAGACGGTGTGGGGCTTCTCCCGGGACGACGTGGAGGCATCGTTCTTCACCGCGTACCTGGAGAAGGGCATCTTCGGGGTGTCGCCGTTCGAGACGATCGACAAGGACGGCGTCGGCTCGCTGGTCCGCAGCGCCGTCGAGGCCGGCCGGGCCACCCGCCCGGACCTGAAGCTGGGCGTCTGCGGCGAGCACGGCGGCGACCCGGAATCGGTGCACTTCTTCCACGAGGTGGGTCTGGACTACGTGTCCTGCTCCCCGTTCCGCATTCCCGTCGCCCGCCTCGAAGCGGGCCGGGCGGCGGCGGAATCCGTCGGCAGCGACAGTCGCTGACGCGGTCCGTCCCCTGAGCCCGGGACCGCCGCCCGCCGGTTCGTCCCTTCAGCGGTCCGGCGGCGGTCCCGGAACTTCCGGCACCGGGACCCGGGAGCCGGGAGCCAGGCACCACCCGGGCCCGGAGCTTCCGAGGCGGCGCCCCTGTGCGGGGCCGCCGCCTCGTTCCGCGCCGGCTGTGCGCGGCCCCTTCCGGCTGCGCGTCTGCACGTCTGCGTGCCCGTGGGACCTGTGCCCGCGTGCTGCGTGGCTGTTCCTGCGGGGGCGGCGAAATGGTTGTGCGATTCTGTGCCATTTCTTTGTTCGATACGCAGGGTTTGTTCGATTACAAAGGCGTGGACCGGTAACGGAGCAGGCTGCTGCAACCGATGCGGGAACGGGGCGATAGGGCCGCAAGGGCCATGGTGTCGCGGCGAGCGGACACCCGTAACGGACCGGGGATACGGTCCGTGGATCCCCACCCACGGACCGCACCCCGGCTTACCCTGTCGGGTGCGGAGCCGCACCGTCGCCGACCGCCGCCGAACGAGCAAAACCCCCCACGGCCTTCACTCGCTCTTCCGGTGGCTCCGGATACGCACCCGACGCCGTACAGCTTTCCGGTGGCGACGAGTGGAGGCGAGACGTTTCACCTCTGGCCGAAACCCCGTGGTGACGTGCTGTTACGGGTCACCTACCCTTGAGTGGGGGTAATTGCACGTGCAACAGGTGGGGGCCCGGTGCTGCGTATCCACATGTCCGGAGTGGACCTGTCCAAGGTGCGGATGGCCACTCGGCCGGACGCGCTGTGGGAAACCACTTTGAGTTTCCATCGGCTGCGTGACCGGCGCGGTTCGACGGTGTTCGGGGAATGGCGTGCGGAAACCCGGCCGCGGTTGAGTAATGAAGTACGCCTGCTGGCCGCCGTGATTCCACCGCGCGGTTATTTCCCGGACTTCCTGACACCTTCTCAGGAAAGCGGAGATCCGTACACCATCGACGCCGGATTAGAGGCGCTGCGCGACACCCCGCCCGGCCGGATACGCGCCGAACTGGCCCAGTTGGACGCCGGACGCCGTGTGCCGGGTCGTGTCCCGGACGGGCGGGTCGAGCCGCTCGGCCGGATCGCCGACGCCCTGCGCGCCTACCATCGTGCCGCGATCGAACCGTACTGGCCGCACATCCGGTCCAGCATCGAGGCCGACCGCGCCGTCCGTGGCCGTGCCCTCCTGGACGGCGGGACCAAGGAACTGCTCGCCTCCCTCCCGCCCATGATCCGCTGGCGACCGCCCGTGCTGGAGGCCGACTATCCCTTCGACCGCGACATCCATCTGAACGACAGGGGGCTGCTGCTCCAGCCGTCCTATTTCTGCCGGGTCACCCCGGTCGTCTACCGGGACCAGCGGCTCCCGCCCGTCCTCGTCTACCCGGTCACCCACTCCCGCGCCCCGGTCTTCGCCGAACCGGGGCCCTGGCTCGGCCGACTCCTCGGAAACACCCGCTCGACCGTGCTGCGAGCCATCGGCAACGGCTGCACGACGAGCGAACTCGCCCTCCGGGCCGGCATATCGCTCGCCTCCGCGAGCCAGCACGCCTGTGTGCTGCGCGAGGCCGGTCTGATCCACACACTGCGACACGGCAGCTCGGTCCTGCACACACTGACCCCGTTGGGCGGATCGCTGCTCCGGGGCGGCGCGCCCCTCGCCATGTCCTGACCGTCGCCCGTCTGCCCGCACGCCGCGCCCACGCTCCGGTGGCTGTGCCCGCCGCGCGCGGAGGCTCGGGGAGGATCGCCTCACGGAGCCTCGCGACAAGGGCAGCTCACCGAGCCTCGCGGAAGAGAAGTTTTTTCGCGGACACCGATGAGTTCCGCGCGGCCGTGCGGTCTTCCTGTCGTAAAGCGTTCGAACATCAGATGGAGTGAAACGAACATGTCTCAGATGATCTTCGTGAACCTTCCGGTCAAGAACCTCGAAACGGCCAAGGCGTTCTTCGGCGAGCTCGGCTACTCGTGCAACCCGCAGTTCAGCGACGAGAACGCTGCCTGCCTCGTTATCAGCGACTCGATTTTCGTCATGCTCCTCACGGAGTCCCGGTTCCAGGACTTCACCAAGAAGGACATCGCCGACGCCTCCCGGACCACCGAGGTGATCCTGGCGCTGAGCGCGGAGAGCCGTGAGAAGGTCGACGAGATGGCCGATACCGCCCTCGCCTCCGGGGGATCGCCCGCCAACGAACCGATGGACTTCGGCCACATGTACGGCCGCTCCTTCCAGGACCCCGACGGGCACATCTGGGAGGTCATGTGGATGGACCCGGCCGCCGTCGCGGCGCAGCAGGGCTGAGTCCGGGCCGCCCAGCCCTGGCCCTGGGAGCCGGCGGGGCGGGGCGGGCGGCGGACGGGCGGGCCGAGGCGCCCTGCCGGGGAGCCCGGCGGGCCGGGAAAACTCAGATCCTGCTCAGCTTTTCCGGGAACCGGCCCGAGCGGTTGGACGGGGGCATGATCGTGTCCTTAGGGTCGCGATCATGGCCGACATAGCACTCACCACCCTGGTCGTTCTCTGTCTCGCCGCGGCTGCCGCGGGCTGGATCGACGCGGTGGTCGGCGGTGGCGGACTGCTCCTGCTGCCGGCTCTGCTGCTGGGTCTTCCGCATGTCCCCGCCGCGCAGGTCCTCGGCACCAACAAGGCGGTCGCCATCGTCGGTACGACAGGTGCCGCCGCGACGTACCTGCGCAAGGCGCCGGTCAGGCTCTGGACGGCCGTGCGGATCGGGATCGCGGCCCTGGCCGGATCGATGGCCGGCGCGTTCTTCGCCGCCGGCATCAGCAGCGATGTGCTGCGTCCCGTGATCATGGTGGTGCTCCTGGCGGTCGCGGCGTTCGTGATGCTGCGGCCGTCGTTCGGAAGGGCGGCGGACGACGACGGTGCGCGGCGGGAGGTCACCCGCGCCCGTACCGTCACCGCGATCCTGCTGGTCGGCGGCGGCATCGGCTTCTACGACGGGCTGTTCGGCCCCGGCACCGGAACGTTTCTGGTGCTGGCCCTGACCGCGGTGCTCCACCTCGACCTGGTGACGGCGTCCGCCAACGCCAAGATCGTCAATGTCTGCACCAACGGCGGGGCGCTGGCGATGTTCGCGTACCAGGGCAACGTCATGTGGCGACTGGGCGCGCTGATGGCGGTGTTCAACCTGGTGGGCGGCCTCGTCGGGGCGCGGATGGCGCTCAGCAGGGGCAGTGGCTTCGTCCGCGCCGTGCTGCTGGTCGTCGTGTTCTCGTTGGTCGCGAAGCTGGCGTTCGACCAGTGGGTGGCGTGAGCGGCCGGTCGCGAGCGGGCCGGTCGTGAGCGTTCTCAGCGCACCTCGGTGAGATGCGCGTACGCCACCACATTGCCCTGATAGCCGGTCTTCTCCGAGAACCCGCCACCACAGGTGATCAGTCGGAGCGAGGCATAGGGCGAGTTGCCGTACACCCGTTCGTCGGGGAAGTCGTCGCTGTCGTAGACCTCGATCGCGTCGAGCGCGAAGACGGCGGTGCGCCCGTCCCGGCGGACCACTTCCACCGTGCTGCCCCTCTGCAGGGCGCCCAGGTCGTAGAAGACCGACCGCCCCTGCGCGTTGTCGACGTGACCGGCGACGATCGCGCTGCCCTTGGAGCCCGGGGGAGTGCCGCCCCCGTACCAGCCCACGACGTTGCGGTCCTCGGCCGGTGGCACGTCGAGACTTCGGTCGGCGCCGAGCCCGAGCCGCATCATCGGGGCGTCGACGCGGATGCTCGGGATCCGGATGCGCACGGGGGCCGAGGGCTTCAGCGGTTCCGCGACGGGCGATCCGGGCAGCGGCGCCGGGCCACCTGCGAACGCCTGCGCGGTGGTCGGCTGGGGCGGGATCAGTTGGGTGTCGGCGCCATGGCACATCAGCCAGACACCTGCCAGCGCCGCGATGGCCGGCAGCCAGCCCTTGCCCTTCTGGGACACGGTCGTCCTCCGGGTGACGGATCGTAGACGGAACGACGGATCGAAGACGGAACGACGCAACGGGGACGAACGACGGAACGGGGACGGGGGAGGGGCGGGGGCCGGGGAAGGGGGAGGGGCAGGGGGTACGGAGAGGGGCCGGCACGGATACGGGGCGAGCACGGACCTACGTGACGGGCGCGGACACGGGTACGGTCCCGCCCCGGTGGCGCGCGACCACCGGGACGGGAGCGAGGCGGGTACGGAGACGTGAATCCGTCTCCGTCAGCCGGCTTCCTGCGTGCCGCTCGCCCGACGACGCAGGAGCCAGGCTCCGCCGGCGGCGGCTCCGGCGAGGACGCCGGCTCCCGCCGCGATCTGGGTGGTGTCGGAACGGACACTGCCGCCGACACCAGTTTTGACGTGCCCGCGCGGAGCGTCGGACCCCGACGAGTCACCGTGTCCGGATCCGTCGTCGCGCCCGGAGGTCCTGTCGCTCCCCGACCCGTTGTCGCGTCCGGACGATTCCTCGTGGCGGGACGAGCCGCCGTCCTCGCTCGAGTTGTGGTTGCCGCGATCATTCGAACCCTCGTTGTTCCTGGCGGTCCCGAGTCCGGAGACGGCGTTGAGCCCGCCGACGGAGTCGACCAGCGAGGGGATGTTGAGGCCGCCGGAGGGGGCGTCGCGCCCGGCCCCCGCCGATCCGTCCCCCTCGCCCTGTTCCTGGGGGACGCCCTGTTCCAGGAGGGCGCTGCTCTCCAGGAGGGGGCCGCCTTCCTGAAGGACGCCGCTTTCCCGGGGGATGTCGGGGACGGGCGCTGTGGCCACCGCGCCGGTCCGTGCCGTGCTGGTGACACCCGCGTACGCGGGCTGCCCTGCGGTGAAGAGGGCGAGCGCGGCTATGGAGAACGCGGCGATGGCGGCAGCGGTCACTGGGCGAGCAGGACGCATGGGGGTTCCTCCGGCGATGAGCGCGAGCGGCTGTCCCGCGAGTGGCCGAGCAGTCGGGCGGCTGAGCAGCTGTTTCGCGAGCAGCTGTGTTCTGACTCCGAGCTAACGGGCGGTGTGCTTCCCATGCCTGCTGACACCAAGTCAGGTCCCACCCGAACGGCGCGGCGTGGCCCTCTTGCCAAACCGGATTCGCGCAGGTCGTGGCGGTGGTCGAGCGAACCGGCGGTCGTTTTGCGGAAATGGGTGCCGAATGGGTGACGCCGCCGCCAGGAAAGTGGCGTACGTCACACGCATGACCTCCCCGGTGCCGGGCACATGTCAGTCACCCCCCACGGGACGGCGCATACGACCGCCCCCCGCCCCGCCGGTCCACCGGGCTCAGCCCTCCGGACAGGCGGGGCGGTTCCGTGTCCGGAGTGCGTCGAGGTGTATCGAGGCGGCCCTCGCCGTGGTCTTCGTCGCGATCCGGCTGAACCAGCACGCCGGGGCCGCGTTGCCTCTTCGTCGCCGGGGGAGAACTCGCCCGGCGACGAAGGGCTGTCCCGCCTCATCAGCCGCTGCTTCCGGGCACTGTCGCTTTCCGACGTCGCCGCTTCCGGGCACCGTCGCTTTCCGGCCCGCCGCTTCCGGTCGTCGCCTCTGCTCGCGCACTGCCCGGGAGCGGCGGTGCCCCGGGGGCGGGGGCGATGGAGGTGTCAGACGGTGTCCCAGGGGGCGGCGTCGTACACCTGCCCGATCCGCTTCATCAGCTCCTCGTCCACCGTGAACTCGATGTCGTCGATGCGCCGGACCGGTGCGATGCCCTGCGAGTTGGTGAGGAACGCGGACCGGAAGGCGCCCAGCCCGTCCAGCGTCACCGGACGCCGTACGGACTCCAGCCCCGCGCCGGGCAGTTCCCGTTCGAGCAGGACCATGGTGATGCCGAGCAGGGCCGGGGCGTCGGGCCAGACGACCGAGGTCCCGTCCCAGAAGCCGACGTTGTGGACCGCCCCCTCCGTCACCGTGCCGTCCGGCGTGGTCAGCAGAGCCTCGTCGCAACCGGAGCGTGCGGCGAGCCTCACGTAGTACGTCTGGCCGAACTCGCCGGGCCGCTTGATGTGTGGCACGGTCCGGGCGTACGGAACGGACATCAGGCGGTACGGTGCCGTCGGCTTCCGGGCCGGTCCGCGCACCGTGACCATGACGGTCGTCTCCTCGCCGTCCGGCGGCAGGAAGCCGTGCACCCGGACCGATGCGTCCCGTACCCGGGCGCCGTCCAGCGCGTGCCGGATCAGCCCGCGGATCCGGTCTCCCTCCAGCGGGCGCTCGAACAGCTCCCGGTTGGCGGAGTCCAGCCGGGCCAGATGCAGGGGGAGGCCGCGTACCTTCCCGTCCCTGACCTGCATGGCCGTGAAGTGCCCGTAGCCGAGGAAGGCCGGAATCCGCAGATCCGCCTCGGTTGCCGGGTGCCCGTCGAACTCGGCGTAGGGGAAGGGAGCGGGAGTGGACGTCGTCATACGTCCACCGTATGCGGCGGGGGCGGACGGAGGCCCGCGACGAGTGGCGGGCCAAGCCCGCCGGATTCGTCTCGCACGGCGGGGTCTTCGGCGGGCTGCGCGCCGTCGAGCACCTGCGGCAGGTCTTCACGCACCTGCACGCCGTCGGCGCCCGCGAGACGGTGTCGTTCGCCTGCGCGGGCGCCCGGTTCGACGACGAGGCCGGGCACCGGGACTCCGTCGGCCGCGACGCGGCGGCCAAGGCTCTGCTCGATCAGCCGGTCCGGTGGGGACGCGCCTGCGCGACGCCAAGACTGTGCGTGCGTACGGGACCTGACGCCCGGAATCGCGCCGAGCGTCACCGGTGCCCGCCCGGGCACTGGTCCCGGTGCACTCGTCCGCCGCGCGTCCCGTCACGGTCCCGACCGTTCCACGGGCGCACCGTCCACAGAGGTACCGCTGTACCGCAACGTCCCCCGCCGTCCACAGACGTGCGGTCCACGGGTGCGCGTTCCGCCTGTCGCCCTGCCTGCATCGGCCTGCCTGCATCGCCCCGTCTGCGTCGGCCTGTCGGTCGCCCCGTCTGCGTCGCCCTGTGCCGGTCGACCTACTGGTCGTCCGCGGCCAGCGCCCGCGCCACGCCGGGCTCCCGCCGGCCCAGGAAGCGCGGGTGCGGCTTGAACGTGGCTTCCAGCACCGCCTTCCCCGCCGCGAACACCTCTCGCGTCCCGCCGTAGTACCAGGTCGCGTCGTGCACGGCGTCGACGCCGACCCCGTACGCGTCGATGCCGGCGCTCCGGCACAGCGCGATCGCCCGGCGGATGTGGAACCCCTGGGTCACCAGCACCGCGCGGTCGACCCCGAAGATCTTCCTGGCCCGCACGCACGAGTCCCAGGTGTCGAAACCGGCGAAGTCGCTCACGATCCGCCCGTCCGGCACTCCGTGCGCGCGCAGGTACGTGCGCATGGCGTCCGGCTCGTCGTACTCCTCCCGGCTGTTGTCGCCGGTCACGAGCACGACCTTCACCTTCCCGGCCCGGTACAGATCGATGGCGGCGTCCAGCCGGTGCGCCAGGTACGGCGTCGGTCCGCCCTGCCAGAGCCCCGCCCCGAACACCACGGCGACCTGCCGCGCGGGCACGTCCGCGGTGGTTCTCACCCGGTCGTCGGCGACGGTGTACGTCCAGGCCGCGGGCGCCAGCGCCGCCGCACACGTGAGCATCACCGTCTGGACGAGACGCCGCTGCCCCCGCCGGGTGCGCGGCCACGGACGGCTGAGCCGCACGGACCGCAGGCGCCCGAGCCACCGCGCCGGCCGTCCCGGTCGTCGTTCCCGCATCGGTGTCTCCTCAAGTCCGCGCCCCGTCGCTGATGTCTCACATGATCGGACGACAGAAGGGGGAGAAAGGGTTCGCCACTATCCGATTCGATCGACTTCGTCACCGTTTCCGAACCCGTCGCCCCGGCCGTCTACTGTCGGACGCATGGACGGCATGGACGGCATGGACGGTACGAACCGTACGAACGGCACGGACAGCGTGGGCGGCGTGGACGACATGGACCGTACGGACAGGACGGACAGCACGGACGGTCCGGACCCTGACGACGGCCCGGACCGCACGGGCGCCGCAGCGGACCGTGCGGAGGTCGAGGACCGTACGGACCGCGAGGCCGACGCGGACTGCCCGGACTGCCCGGACGGCCCGTGGGAGTCGCCGGGCACGGGTGCGGGCGTGCCCGGCCGGGGCCCGACCCCCTACCGCCCTGCCGACGCCGAGCGCTGGGACGCCGAGCCGGACAAACGGCCCGGCCGCACCGCTTTCCAGCGCGACCGCGCCCGCGTACTGCACTCCGCCGCGCTGCGCAGGCTCGCCGGGAAGACCCAGGTCGTCACCCCCGGCACCCGCAGCCGGGCCTGGGACGCCAGCCCCCGTACCCGGCTCACGCACTCCCTGGAATGCGCCCAGGTCGGCCGCGAGCTCGGGGCGGCCCTCGGCTGCGACCCCGACCTGGTCGAGACGGCCTGTCTCGCCCACGATCTCGGCCATCCGCCGTTCGGCCACAACGGCGAGCAGGCGCTCAACGACTTCGCCTCCGACTGCGGCGGCTTCGAGGGCAACGCCCAGTCGCTGCGCCTGCTCACCAGGCTGGAACCGAAGCGGTTCGTGCCCGACACCCGGACCGGGGCGCTGGTCAGCGTCGGGCTCAACCTGACCCGAGCCTCCCTGGACGCCGCCACCAAGTACCCGTGGCCGCGCGGTGGACGGTCCGGCGACCCGTACACGCCGAAGTTCGGGGTGTACACGGACGACCTGCCGGTGTTCGAGTGGATCCGCCGCGACGCCCCGGCGAACCGCACGTGCTTCGAGGCCCAGGTCATGGACTGGTCCGACGACGTCGCGTACTCGGTGCACGACTTCGAGGACGGGCTGCACGCCGGGCACATCGACCCCAACTGCCTGTACGCCGAGCCCGAGCGGGACGAGATCTGGGCGGTCGCCATCGGCCGCTATGTCCCGGCGGACACCGCTCCCGACGAACTGGGCGAAGCCCTGGACCGGCTCATCGCCCAGGACTGGTGGCCGCACGGATACGACGGATCGGCCGTCGCCCAGGCCCGGCTGAAGGACGCGACGAGCCAGCTGATCGGCCGGTTCTGTCTGGCCGCCGAGAACGCCACCCGGCGGGCGTACGGCACGGGCCGGCTCGGCCGGTACACGGCCGCACTCGTCGTCCCCCGCGAGGCGCGCAACGAGTGCGCCGTGCTCAAGGCGGTCGCGGACCGTTACGTCATGCAGCGCGCCGAGCAGGAGGCGATCCGTGCCGACCAGCGGGTCGTCATCGCCGAACTGGCCGCCGCCCTCACCGCCCGCGCGCCCGAGGGGCTGGAGCCGCAGTTCCGGGCGCTGTTCGACGCCGCCCCCGACGACCGCGCCCGTAAACGGGTCCTCGTCGACCAGATCGCCGCCCTGACCGATGTCTCGGCGCGCTCCCTGCACGAGGCGCTCACCGCACCGGGCCGCTGACCGGCCCCGCCCCCGCACCCCGTCCGTGTCCGCCGCCCGAGCCTCCGTTCCCGCCGGACCGGGACCCGACCCAGGGACCCGACCCAGGGACCCGACCCCGGGACCCGCTCTCGGCGCCCGGCAAGGCGGCACGCCCCCGAGCACACCTCAAGCACATCCCGGCCCCGTCCCAGGCACCCCGTCGCGAACCTGGTACGACTCGGGCATGACCTGATCGGGGTACACCGCCTTTCGCCCTCACGCCGCGTGCGGGAGGCTCGCAGTCGGGCCCCTTGCAGCGAGCATCGAGGAGGCAACAAGTGGTCGACGCACATCAGACCTTCGTCATCGTCGGCGGAGGACTGGCAGGAGCGAAGGCGGCCGAGACGCTCCGGGCGGAGGGTTTCAGCGGCCGGGTGATCCTTCTCGGCGACGAACGCGACCATCCGTACGAACGGCCTCCGCTGTCCAAGGGCTATCTGTCCGGCAAGGAGGCGCGGGACAGCGTCTTCGTCCACGAGCCTGCCTGGTACGCGGGTGCCGAGATCGAGCTCCACCTGGGCCAGCCCGTCACCGCCCTCGACCGGGTGGACCGCTCCGTACGGCTCGGCGACGGCACCGTCGTGCACTACGACAAGCTGCTGCTCGCCACCGGGGCCGAGCCGCGCCGCCTGCCCGTCCCGGGCACGGACCTGGCCGGTGTCCACCACCTGCGCCGCCTCGCCCACGCCGACCGGCTGCGCAAGGTGCTGACCTCCCTCGGCCGCGACAACGGCCATCTGGTGATCGCCGGGGCCGGCTGGATCGGCCTGGAGGTCGCGGCGGTGGCGCGCGGCTACGGGGCCGAGGTCACCGTCATCGAGCCGGAACCGACCCCGCTGCACCATGTGGTCGGCCCCGAGCTCGGGCAGATCTTCACCGAACTGCACCAGGACCATGGCGTGCGTTTCCGCTTCGGTGTGCATCTCACCGAGATCGTCGGCCAGGACGGTGTCGTCCTCGCCGTGCGCACCGACGACGGCGAGGAACACCCCGCCCACGACGTGCTCGCCGCGATCGGCGCCGCCCCGCGCACCGCGCTCGCCGAGACCGCCGGGCTCGCCATGGCCGCGCGCAAGGACGGCGGCGGCATCGCCGTCGACGCCTCGCTGCGCACCAGCGACCCGCACATCTACGCGGCCGGGGACGTGGCCAACGCGGCCCACCCGCTGCTCGGCGCCCGGCTGCGCGTGGAGCACTGGGCGAACGCGCTGAACAGCGGTCCGGCCGCGGCCCGGGCCATGCTCGGCCAGGAGGTGAGCTACGACCGGGTGCCGTACTTCTTCTCCGACCAGTACGACCTCGGCCTCGAGTACTCGGGGTGGGCGCCGCCGGGCAGCTACGACCAGGTGGTCATCCGGGGCGACGCGGGCAAGCGCGAGTTCATCGCCTTCTGGCTGAAGGACCAGCGGGTACTGGCCGGGATGAACGTCAACGTGTGGGACGTGACCGAGAGCGTGCAGGAGCTGGTCCGGTCCGGCCGGCAGACCGACCCGGACGCGCTGGCCGATCCGTCGGTACCGCTGACCTCTCTGAGCTGAGGCGATCCGGGGTCTTTGGCCGGGTACCCCGGATCACAGCGGCGGGCGGCAGAACTGTCGTACCCCGCCCGTAGAATTCACCCGTGGCAGGCAGGATCAATGACGAGGACGTGAAGGCGGTACGGGACGCGGTCCCGATCGACGCCGTCGTTTCCGAGTATCTCCAGCTGCGCAACGCGGGCGGCGGCAACCTCAAGGGTCTCTGCCCGTTCCACGACGAGAAGTCCCCCTCCTTCCAGGTCAGCCCGAGCAAGGGCCTGTTCCACTGCTTCGGCTGCCAGGAGGGCGGCGACACGATCGCCTTCGTGATGAAGATCGACCATCTCTCGTTCTCCGAGACGGTCGAGCGGCTCGCCGCCAAGGCGGGCATCACCCTGCGCTACGAGGAGGGCGGGTACAACCCCTCCCACCAGCGCGGTGAGCGCATCCGGCTGGTCGAGGCGCACAAGGCGGCCGCCGATTTCTACCGCGAGCGGCTGAACGGCCCCGAGGCCGAGATCGGCCGGAAATTCCTCGCCGAGCGCGGCTTCGACCAGGACGCCGCCGTCCACTTCGGCATCGGATACAGCCCGGCGGGCTGGGACCACCTCACCCGCTATCTGCGCGGCAAGGGCTTCAGCGACAGGGAGCTGATCGCCTCCGGCCTCTCCCAGGACGGCAGGCGCGGCCCCATCGACCGCTTCCGCGGCCGGCTCATGTGGCCGATCAGCGACACCTCCGGCGACGTCGTCGGCTTCGGTGCCCGCAAGCTGCGCGACGACGACAACGGACCGAAGTACCTCAACACCCCCGAGACCGCGATCTACAAGAAGTCCCAGGTGCTCTACGGCATCGACCTGGCGAAGAAGGAGATCGCGAAGACCAGCCGGGCCGTCGTCGTCGAGGGCTACACCGACGTCATGGCCTGCCATCTCGCCGGGAT
Source organism: Streptomyces sp. NPDC047982 (assembly GCF_043204165.1). NCBI lineage: Bacteria > Bacillati > Actinomycetota > Actinomycetes > Kitasatosporales > Streptomycetaceae > Streptomyces > Streptomyces sp. NPDC047982. Next base: position 314,654 of record NZ_JBIDBS010000002.1, read on the forward strand.
CACCACCGCCATCGCCACCTGTGGCACGGCCTTCGGCGGGGACCACATCAAGATCCTGCGCCGTCTGCTGATGGACAACGGCAGCGCCCGGGTGATCTTCACCTTCGACGGCGACGCCGCCGGACAGAAGGCCGCGCTGCGCGCCTTCGAGGACGACCAGAAGTTCGCCGCCGAGACGTACATCGCAATCGCGCCGGACAACATGGACCCCTGCGACCTGCGCCTGGTCAAGGGCGACGAGGCCGTCCGCGACCTGGTCGAACCACGTACCCCGCTCTTCGAGTTCGCGCTGCGCCAGATCGTGGGGCGCTACGACCTGGAGACCCCGGCCGGGCGCGGGGCCGCGCTCGACGAGGCGGCGCCCGTCGTCGCCCGGATCAAGAACAGCTCCTCGCAGCACGAGGTCGCTGTGCAACTGGCCGGCATGCTCGGCATCCTGGACACCCAGTTCGTGGTCAAGCGGGTGGCCCAGCTCGCCCGCTGGGCCCGCGAACGGGGCGACCGGCGCGGCCCCGCTCCGGCCCCCTCCCGTGGCGGCCCCGGTGGCCCCGGCGGCGCCCGGCACGAGCAGGTCCGGGCACCCTCCTCCTCGGGACCTGCCCTCCATCTGCGCAGCCCCGCCCACCGCACCGAACGCGAACTGCTGAAGCTCGCCCTCCAGAAGCCCGTCCTCGTCTCACCGGCCTTCGACGCCTATGGGGTCGACGAGTTCACCGCCCCGCCGTACGCCGCGGTCCGCCAGTGCATCGCGGACGCGGGCGGTGCCGAGACGGGCCTCCCGGAGACCCGCGACTACCTGGCCCGGGTGCTGGACGCGGCCCCCGACGACACGGTGCGCAACCTCGTGACCGAGCTGGCGGTGGAGGTCTTCCACGGCAGGACCATCGACGAGACCTACGCCGGGATGCAGCTCGTCCAGGTCCGGCTGCGCGCCGTCGACCGCCGGATCGACGAGGTCCAGGGCAGTCTGGCCCGCCTCGGCAGTCATGTGGCCCCGGAGCAGCTGGCGGCCGCGCAGAACGAGGTCTGGGTCCTCCAGCAGTACGCGGAATCCCTGCGCAACAACGGAGCTGACGCGCTCTGACCCGGCGCGCGCTGACCCGGCGGGCCGACCCCGGCGCGCGCTGGCGCGTACCCGTTCGGACCTCCCCACCCGCGTAACCGACCGGTCACGGTCCGGACTCAGAAAGTCCTCGCACGCCCCTCGTGACAGCCATGTGTCTTCCCCCACACTGGGGGCGGTGCCTGAGTCATCGGAGCGCGGCCGGTCCACCTCGCGGTGGTCCCGTCCCCGCGGTCCGGCAGCGATCACCTGGAGGTCGCCCTGTGCAGACCCGGACCGTGACCACGACCGAGACCGTCTCGGCCATCCCCGCGCAGAACCGGGCCGTGCGCCATCCGGAGGCCGGGGTGGAGCCCCAGATTCCGCCCGAGGCGTCCGCCCCGCGCGAACCCCCCGGGACGGCCGTGACACCCGAGCCGTCCGGTCTGTCCGAGGTGTTCGCGCAGGAGTTGTCGCGGGTCCCCGAGGCACCGGAGCCGCGCGGCCGTCCGGAGACCACCGGGCCCTGCGCCGACCTCTTCCGCCAGTACCTGCGGGAAATCGGCCGCATCCCGCTGCTCACCGCCGCCGACGAGGTGGAGCTCGCCCGCCGGGTCGAGGCCGGGCTCTTCGCGGAGGAACGGCTCGCGAGAACCCCGGATCCGGACACCCGGCTGGCCGTCGACCTCGACCGGCTGGTGGTCATGGGACGGATGGCGAAGCGCCGCCTCATCGAGGCCAACCTCCGCCTGGTCGTCTCCGTCGCCAAACGCTACGTCGGCCGCGGGCTGACCATGCTCGACCTGGTCCAGGAGGGAAACCTCGGACTGATAAGGGCGGTCGAGAAGTTCGACTACACCCGGGGATACAAGTTCTCCACGTACGCGACCTGGTGGATCCGCCAGGCCATGTCCCGCGCCCTCGCCGACCAGGCGCGGACGATCCGGGTTCCGGTCCACGTCGTCGAACTGATCAACCGGGTCGTACGGGTCCAGCGGCGGATGTTCCAGGAACACGGTCAGGAACCGACGCCCGAGGAGGTCGCCGAAGACCTCGACCTCACCCCGGAACGAGTCGGCGAGATCCTGCGGCTCGCCCAGGAACCCGTCTCGCTGCACGCCCCCGTCGGTGAGGAGGACCTCGCCCTCGGCGACCTGATCGAGGACGGGGACGCCGCGTCCCCGGTCGAGTCCGCCGCGTTCCTGCTGCTGCGCGAGCACCTGGAAGCGGTGCTGTCCACGCTCGGGGAGCGCGAACGGAAAGTGGTCCAGCTGCGCTACGGGCTGGTCGACGGGCGGCCTCGCACGCTCGAGGAGATCGGCCGGATCTTCGGCGTGACGCGCGAGCGCATCCGCCAGATCGAGTCCAAGACCCTCGGCAAGCTGCGGGACCACACCTTCGCCGACCAGCTCCGCGGCTACCTCGACTGAGAGGGCCGGTGGAGCCGGTGGGCGGACAAGGCACGGCGGAGCCGGCCGGCGGCCCTCCCGCCGACCGGCTCCCCCACCCCTGAGCGGCACTGGTGCCGGGAGGGGCGCCAGCGCCTCTCGTTCGGATCAGGCCGGGCTCGCGGGGTCCGGCACGCACGCTCGCGGCATGGGCCAAAAGCCCACGCAGCCCTTCCCCAAGCGCTCGACTTCGCTCGAGCAGGGGAACCCCCGTCCGAGAGGTTCCGGTCGCCGTGCGTTCGCACGCACCGGACGACGCTCCTTCCGGGCAAACGGTGCGCCGGTCACGGCCAGGGCGTGTTTCCGAAGTCCCGTCCGGCCCGCCCTTCGGGCGGACGACGCCACTTTCGAAAAACGCCCTAGTCGACCTCGGCGACCGCCTGCGCGAACTGCGCCGAGTACAGCCGGGCGTACGCGCCACCGGACGCCAACAGCTCCTCGTGCGTGCCCTGTTCGACGATCGAGCCGTTCTCCATCACCAGGATGACGTCGGCGTCCCGGATGGTGGAGAGCCGGTGCGCGATCACGAAGCTGGTGCGCCCGTGCGCCAGACGCGCCATCGCCTTCTGGATCAGCACCTCGGTACGGGTGTCGACGGAGCTCGTCGCCTCGTCGAGCACCAGGATCACCGGGTCGGACAGGAACGCCCGCGCGATGGTGATCAGCTGCTTCTCGCCCGCGCTGACGCCGGAGCCCTCGTCGTCGATCACCGTGTCGTAACCGTCCGGCAGCGTACGGATGAAGCGGTCGGCGTGGGCCGCCCGGGCCGCCTCCTCGATCTCCTCCCGGGTGACCTCGCGCGAAGCGCCGTACGCGATGTTGTCCGCGATCGTGCCGCCGAACAGCCAGGTGTCCTGGAGGACCATGCCGATGCCCGCCCGCAGCTCGTCGCGCGACATCTTCGCCACGTCGATGCCGTCGAGAGTGATCCGTCCGCCCGTCACCTCGTAGAACCGCATCAGCAGATTGACGAGCGTGGTCTTGCCGGCGCCGGTGGGGCCGACGATGGCGACCGTGTGCCCCGGCTCGACGTTCAGCGACAGATCCTCGATGAGCGGCTTGTCCGGGTCGTAGCGGAACGACACCTTCTCCAGAGCGACGCTGCCCCGCAGCTCCTTCGGGCGCTCGGCCTCGCCGGACGCCGGATCGGCGCTCTGCTCCTCGGCGTCCAGCAGCTCGAAGATCCGCTCGGCCGACGCGACGCCCGACTGCACCAGGTTCGCCATCGAGGCGACCTGGGTCAGCGGCATCGAGAACTGCCGCGAGTACTGGATGAACGCCTGCACGTCACCGATCGACAGCGAACCCGAAGCGACCCGCAGACCACCGACGACGGCGATCAGCACGTAGTTCAGGTTCGACACGAACATCATCAGCGGCTGCATGATCCCGCTGTTGAACTGCGCCTTGAACCCGGCCTCGTACAGAGCCTCGTTCTGCTCGGCGAAGTCCTTCGCGGACTCCTCCTGCCGCCCGAAGACCTTCACCAGGGTGTGCCCGGTGTACATCTCCTCGATCTGGGCGTTGAGCTTGCCGGTCACCTTCCACTGCTGCACGAACTGCGGCTGCGAGCGCTTGCCGACCTTCGTCGCCACGACCACCGAGAGCGGCACCGTCACCAGCGCGACCAGCGCCAGCAGCGGCGAGATCCAGAACATCATGATCAGCACGCCGATGATGGTCAGCAGGGAGTTGATGAGCTGACCGAAGGTCTGCTGCATCGTCTGCGAGATGTTGTCGATGTCGTTCGTCGCCCGGCTGAGCACCTCGCCGCGCTTCGACCGGTCGAAGTACGACAGCGGCAGCCGGGACAGCTTCGACTGGATGTCCTCGCGCAGCCGGAACACGACCCGGTTGATGATCCGGATCGAGAGCCGGGTCGACACCAGCATCAGCAGCCCGGCCGCGACGTAGACCACCAGCGCGAGCAGCAGTACGTCGCCGACTGCACCGAAGTCGATGCCGTGACCGGGGACGAAGTCCACCCCGGAGAGCATGTCGGCCAGCCCGCTGTCGGACTCGCGCAGGCCCTCGACGGCCTGTTCCTTCGTGGTGTTCTCGGGCATCTGCCGGCCGATGACCCCGGCGAACACCAGGTCCGTCGCGCGGCCGAGGATCTTCGGCCCGACCACCGACAGGCCGACGCTCAGCACCCCCGCTGCCAGCATCGCGTACAGCGAGGACTTCTCCTTTCCGAAGCGCTTCAGCAGCCGCTTCGACGACCCCTTGAAATCCATGGACCGGTCGGTCGGTGCGCCGCCCGCCATCATGCGTCCGCCAGGCCCGGCCATTACGCGGCCTCCGCTTCCGTCAGCTGGGAGAGCACGATCTCCCGGTAGGTCTCGTTGCCGTCCATCAGTTCGTGGTGGGTGCCGCAGCCCACGACCCGGCCCTCGTCGAGCACCAGGATCCGGTCCGCGTCGCGGATGGTGGACACCCGCTGCGCCACGATCACCACGGTCGCCCCGGCCGTCTCCCGCGTCAGCGCCGCGCGCAGGGCGGCGTCGGTGGCGTAGTCGAGAGCGGAGAACGAGTCGTCGAACAGGTAGATCTCCGGCCGCCGCACCAGCGTCCTGGCGATCGCCAGCCGCTGCCGCTGCCCGCCCGAGACATTGGTGCCGCCCTGCGAGATCGGCGCCTCCAGGCCGTGCTCCAGCGCCTCGACGAACTCCTTGGCCTGCGCGACCTCCAGCGCGTGCCACAGCTCCTCGTCCGTCGCGTCCGGGTTCCCGTACCGCAGGTTGGACGCGACCGTCCCGGAGAACAGGTACGGCTTCTGCGGGACGAGACTCACGGTCCTCGCCAGCAGCTCATGGTCCAGTGTCCGCACGTCCGTGCCGTCGACCAGCACCTGGCCGTCCGTCACGTCGAACAGGCGCGGTACGAGTCCGAGCAGCGTCGACTTCCCGCTGCCCGTCGACCCGATGATCGCGGTGGTCTCGCCGGGGCGGGCCACCAGGTCCACCGACCGCAGCACCGGTTCCTCGGCGCCCGGGTAGCGGAAGTCCGCGCCCCGGATCTCCAGGTGGCCCCGGGCGTGCAGCTCACGGACCGGTGCGACGGGCGGTACCACGCTGGACTCGGTCGCCAGGACCTCCTGGATGCGCTCGGCGCACACCTCGGCGCGCGGCACCATCATGAACATGAAGGTGGCCATCATCACCGACATGACGATCTGCATGAGATAGGCGAGGAACGCGGTCAGCGCGCCGATCTCCATGCCGCCGCTGTCGATGCGGTGGGCACCGAACCACACCACGGCGATCGACGACACGTTCACGACCGTCATCACGGTCGGGAACATCAGCGCCATCAGCCGCCCGGTGGACATCGACACGTCGGTCAGCTCGTGGTTGGCGACGCCGAAGCGTTTCTTCTCGTAGTCGTCGCGGACGAAGGCACGGATGACCCGGTTGCCGGTGATCTGCTCCCGCAGCACCCGGTTCACGGTGTCGACCCGCTCCTGCATGGTGCGGAACAGCGGGCGCATCCGCTTCACGATCAGGCCCACCGCGATACCGAGGACCGGCACCACCGCGAGCAGCACCGACGACAGCGGGACGTCCTGGCCGAGCGCCAGGACGATGCCGCCGACACACATGATCGGCGCCGACACCATCAGCGTGAACGTCATCAGCACCAGCATCTGGATCTGCTGGACGTCATTGGTCGTGCGTGTGATCAGCGAGGGCGCACCGAACCGCCCGACCTCGCGCGCGGAGAACGACTGGACCCGGTCGAAGACCGCCGCCCGGACGTCCCGGCCGAGCGCGGACGCGGTGCGGGAGCCGTAGAAGACCGCGCCGATGTTGCAGGCCACCTGGATGACGCTGACGGCGATCATGATGCCGCCGAACTCCAGGATGTAGCCCGTGTCCCCCTTCACGACACCGTTGTCGATGATGTCGGCGTTCAGGGTGGGCAGGTAGAGGGTGGCGCAGGTCTGCAGGAACTGGAGCAGGACGAGCAGCAGGATGGGTTTCTTGTACGGACCGAGATGGGCCCGCAGGAGTTTTATGAGCACGCGTGTCTCTCGGAGTCGGCGGAGGTCGGGAGGCGACCCATTTTCCGGTACCCCGTGCGGGAGCCGCGAACGTTTTTATCCAAGACCGGGTAAAAAAACAGACCGAGTACATGTGGTCGGGGAGGGCCTCGGTCACCTGCACCCGGCCGTGCTGTTCTTCGCCCCCACCGCGCGCCGCGCACGGACCGGATCGAAGGGGCGCACGCGGACCGGATCGAAGGGGTGCACGCGGACCGGATCAGGGCACGGCACACAGACCCGGATCAGCCGCCGCGCGCCGTCCGGATCAGGGCGCCGGGGTGAACGCCCCCGGATGGATCTGGTCCCGCGTCGCCACGTACTGCTGGCGGACCGCCTGACCGACCGCCAGCTCCTCGCCGGGCTCCAGTATCTGCGCCGCCGCGCCCTGCCAGGCCGGGGGAGTGTGCGGATCGGCCGTCCCCTGCGAGACCCCCAGCGCCCAGGCCGCCTGCCGGGCCGCGCCCAGTGCCGCGTACTCGGCCGGCTGCGGGACGACCACCTGCGTGCCGAACAGCGCGGGCGCGATCGCCTGCACGGCGGGCAGCTCGGCCGCCGCGCCCAGCAGGAACACCCGCCGCACCTCGACGCCCCGGCCGCGCAACACGTCGAGCGCGTCGGCCAGCGAGCACAGCATCCCCTCGAACGCCGCCCGCGCCAGGTGCTCCGGCTTCATCGACTCGCGCCGCAGCCCGCACAGCGTTCCCGCCGTGTGCGGCAGGTGCGGGGTGCGCTCGCCCTCCAGGTACGGCAGGAGCACCAGCCCGGAGGCGCCCGGCGTCGACTTCAGCGCCAGCGCGGACAGGTCCTCCAGGTTCTCCGCGCCCAGCATTTCGGCGGTCCCGCGCAATGCCCGTACCGCGTTCGACGTGTACACCACCGGCAGATGCATGCCGGTCGCGTCCGCGAGACACGTGATCGTCCCGCTGGGGTCGGACAGCGCCTCGTGGTGCACCGCCATCACCGAGCCCGAGGCCCCCAGCGACACCACCGCGTCGCCGACCCCGACCCCGAGCCCGAACGCCGCCGCCATCGTCTCGCCCGTCCCCGCGGAGATCAGCAGCCCCTCGGGCGTCGTCCCGGCCGTGTCGCAGGGGCCGAGCACCTCGGGCAGCGCCACGTGATGCCCCAGCGCGAGCTCCACCAGATCGGGGCGGTACGCACCTGTGCCCGCCGACCAGTAGCCGGTACCGGACGCGGCACCCCGGTCGGTGATCCGCCGGGCCGGCCGCCCGAGCAACTGCCACACCAGCCAGTCGTGCGGCTGGAGCACCGCGGCCACCCGCTGGGCCGCCTCCGGCTCGTTGCGCGCCAGCCAGCGCAGCTTCGCCACCGGCTGCGCGGCCTGCGGGGCCGACCCGACCGCCTCGGCCCACGCCTGGCGTCCGCCCAGTCCGTCGATCAGATCGGCCGCGGCGGCCTGCGCCCGCTTGTCGTTGCCGAGCAGTGCCGGGCGCACGAGATTGCCCTGGTGGTCCAGCGGCACCAGCCCGTGCTGCTGCGCGGAGACGCCGATGGCCTGTACGCCCTCGAGCAGCCCCCCGTCGGCCGCCTCGCCCAGCGAGAGCAGCCACGCCTGCGGGTCGACCTCGGTGGCCTTCGGTTCGACGGGATGGGCGGCGTAACCCCGGCGCAGCACGGCTCCCGTGTCCGCGTCGCAGACGACGATGTGAGTGAAGGCGGAAGAGCTGTCCAAGCCGGCGACTATCCCCATGCCCAAGATTCTGCCGCACCGCCGGAGTGTTTCCGTACCGGTGGCGCGGCAGTCGCGCGGGCGGTCCGGCCGCGTGGGGGCGGGCCGTCCGCGCACGGGAGGATGCGGGCCCGGCTATGTGTTGGAGGTGCCCCAGTCGTCCTCGCCGTTCCATCCCCCGTTCCGGTCCCGCAGCGAGCGCACCCGGGCGGTCACCGAGGCGGGCACCTTCTCGCCGACCTTGTCGCTCACGGTGTGATAAGCCCGGCCCGCAAGATGGCGGCCGGTCTGCGCCGCGGACTCGGCGGTATTGCGCACGGCGGGGTTCTGGGCGAACTGGAGTGCGGACTTCTTCATCTGCTCGTAACGCTCACGCCCGGCCCGTGTCCCGATCACGTATCCGAGGGCGAGTCCGGCGATGAACGTGAGCCGGTACCGCATGGTTGCCACCCTTCCTGGCTCAGTGCGCCGCTCGGCGCGACATGTGCTGCCCGCCTACCCGCAGGCACCCGAGATCACCCCGAGCGATACCGATTGGCAAAGCACCCCCCTGCTTGCGCTAATGTATGTGTCGCAGCGAGCACGCGCCGCCCGGCAGCAGCCAGGTAGGCAGGGCCCGGTGCAGATGCAGCAATCCCCTGTAGCTCAATTGGCAGAGCAGCCGGCTGTTAACCGGCAGGTTACTGGTTCGAGTCCAGTCGGGGGAGCGCGATCCCCTGTAGCTCAATTGGCAGAGCATTCGGCTGTTAACCGGAGGGTTACTGGTTCGAGTCCAGTCGGGGGAGCTGATCGGAAGAGGACCCTACGGGGTCCTTTTCGTATGCCCGCGATGGCATGCCGCCACCACGTGTCCCGGACCGCGCGTTCATGCCCGCGTCGGTGGCTGCTCGTCCGCGTCGGCGGTCGTTCGGGCCGGCGGGCCCGGTGCCGTTCGGTCCTGGGGCCGCTGGGGCTGGTGGTTTCGCTGGTTCCGGTGATGAGGCTGGGACGCACGTGACTCTTTCGCGTGTACTTCGCCCCATCCGGAACCGGGCAGGGAGGTGGCGGAGTCTTCCAGGTCACGCGAAGCCGACCATGCGGAGCGAGAGATCGTATGACCGGCTATGCTGCGGCAGACGGCGCGCACACTTGTACGCGCCACGCCGAAGAGGGGCGGTAGCTCAGCCGGTTAGAGCAGCGGACTCATAATCCGTCGGCCGTGGGTTCGAGTCCCACCCGCCCCACCGCAAGCCGCAGGTGCAGAATCGTTCTCACCTGCGGCTTTGGCGTTTCCAGGGTCTGTTGTGCCATCAGGCGAGCCGAGCTCAAGCCTTTGGCTGGGAACCACCTGGGAACGAGAGTCCCCCGGTTGGACCTGCTCGCGCCGCCGGCGCGGCACGAGAGACGCCGCCTTCTCGGCCGCGTCGCGCCCGACTCCACCCAGCAGGTGTGAGTACAGGTCTGTGGTGATCGTCACCGTGGAGTGCCCAAGGCGCTTCGACACGATCGCCATGTCGACCCCGGCAGCGAGCATCAGCGACGCCTGCCCGTGCCGCAGGTCGTGCAGCCGCACCCGCCGCAGCCGCCGACGCTCCCCGTCGGGCAGGTGCGCGTCGTCCTCGAACCGGACGGCGTCGATTAGCCCACCGAAGAGCTTGGAGACGTGATCCGGGCGCAGGGCAACGCCGTCCTCATGGGCGAACACGAGCCCGTGGTCCCGGTACGCCGACTTCCACTTGCGGCGCTCCTCCTCCTGCCGCAGCTTGTGACTCAGGAGCGCACCGACGGTCAGCTCGTCGAGGTCGATGATCCGATCCTCGCCGCTCGCCGTCTTGGGCCGGGAGAACATCAGACCGATGTGTCCCTCTTCGCAGTACGGGCACGCCACGGGCGGCATGTCCCGCTTCTTGAGCCCGGACACCTGCACGATCTGCTGCCGCACGACGATCACCCGCCGGGCGAAGTCGACGTCTTCCCATCGGAGCCCGCACGCCTCGCCGCGGCGCAGGCCCGTTCCGGCGATCACCTCGAAGAGGGCGCCGAGGCGGTGCGTGCCGATGTGGTCGAGGAAGGCACCGAGCTCGGCCGGCTCCCACGGGATGACCTTGGGGCGCTGAGAGGTCGGCAGCTCGACGTTCTTCGCCATGTTGAAGGTGATGAGCTGCTGCTTCACCGCGGTCGTCAGGGCGCTGCGCAGCGTCGCGTGAATCCGGCGCACGGTCGCCGTCTTCCGCTTGCCATCGTTGACCTCGGCGAGCAGCTTGTCGACGTGCGAGGGCCGCAGGTCGCGCAGGCGTATGCGGCCGAGGTGCGGCACGAGGTAGTCGTCGATGTGGTGCCGGTACGAGCGGAGCGTCGTCGGGCGCCGGCCCGCCCGCTCCTTGAGCTCCATCCACTTCTTGAGCCACTGCTCGACGGTCTGCCCGTCGTCGTGGGTGTAGCTGCCCTCACTGATCCGGGCGAGGACCGTGCTCAGCTCGCGCTCGGCCTCGTCGGCCGTGGCGAACCCGCCCTTCTTGAGCTGCTGCCGCTTGCCGTCCTTCTCGATTCCGGTGTCGGCGGCGTAGTACCAGGAACCGTGGGCCTTCTTGCAGTTCTTGCGCCGGCCCTTGGCGTCGTACTGGGCGGGGCACTGGCACCGCTTGAACACGTGGCCCTTCAATCTGCCTCCTTGGGGGGCTCTGGGTCGGTCGGAGCATCGGCCATGGCGAGGAGCTCCTCGGCTGTGGGCGGTGGTTCGATCTTTTCCTTGAAGTAGGGAGCCAGGTAGTACGGGAGTTCAGGGGGCTCCATGCCCAAGGCGCGAATCGCGGCCCTGATCTCCTCAACCTCTTCGGCCGTCCTGTACGTGGTGTCCGTCATCGCGTCGGCTACTTGAAGCAGTGCGCCACGAAGCTCGGAGTCGAAGTCGTGGACTAGCTGGGCGGCTCGCTTGATCTTTTCGTCGGCCCGCAGCTGGTGCGATACGAGGGCGCGTACTAGCCGCTCGTGCTCGCGGACCAGGTCCGCACCGACAGGCGCGCTGCGGAAGAGTTCCCGCTCTTCCTCGGTTGCGTGCCAGGCTTCGGGGTGATTGTGCTCCAGCCCCTCACCGCCGAACCACTGGGTGGCCTGAAACGTGTCGATCTTTCGGCCAGGCAGCACTTCAACCCTTGCCTGGTAGCCCACAGGGAAGACGAGGGCGGCCGGTGGTACGCGCAGGGCCTGCGCGATGACCAAGAGCTCGGCAACAGAGAGGGTCGGACGCCGACCGCTCTCAAAGTTGGCCAGTACAGATCGCGCGATGGGCATGCCGAGTTCGGCGCAGCGGTCTGCTAGCTGCTGCGCGCTCATTCCGCGTACCTGGCGGAAGCGCCGGACCTCAGTGGCCATCGTGCGGGCAAGTCGAGCAGGCCATTCCTCTTGTGTCATGGAAGCACAGTATTCAAGTTGATTGACACTGTCCAGCATCGAAGTGCATTCTGTGCTCACCTGTCACCAAAACCGAAGAGGTAGTGACTCAGTGACACAGCCCAGCATGACCCGATCCGATCTCCTGGCTCTCCCGCCCGCGGTGGACCTCGTAACAGCAGGTCGCGCACTTGGTCTGGGGCGCAGCAAGGTCTACCAACTGGCCCAGCGTGGCGAGATGCCCGTACGGACACTGCGCCTGGGCAGCGCCTACCGCGTGGTCACGGCCGAACTGCTTGAACTCCTCGGCGTTCAGCCGGAATAGGCGGGCCCCGGCCGGTGAGCTAACACCGAGCCGAGGCCCCGAAGCCCCTCAGCACTGCCCAGCTCTGAACAGTCACGGCGAGCGCGAGGTCTCTCACCACCTTGCGCCGCCAGTAAGGAAGCTTCATGTCCCAGGCTACTGAGCGCGCGCATCGCTCGTTGCCGTACCTGCCCACCGGTTGCCTGTCCGGGGCCGCCCGATGAACGAGACCGACACGGCGCGGCGGGTCGAGCAGGTGCTCGACCTCGCCAGCCACGGCATGCACGTATTTCCCCTCCGCCCCGACGACAAGCGGCCCGCCGTGAAGGAGTGGCAGCAGCGGGCCACGACCGAGAAGAACGCGATCGTACGGGCGTGGTCGCACGAGCCGTACGGCGTCGGCATCGCCTGTGGTCCCTCCGGTCTCGTCGTGGTCGACCTCGACACAGCCAAGGGCGACACCCCGCCCGGCGAGTGGACCCTGCCCGGGATCACCGACGGCGCCGACGTTCTCGCCGAGCTGCATGCCCGCCACGGGGCTCGGTGGCCGTTCGGCACCACCCCCGCGGTTCGCACCGCATCGGGCGGCCAGCACCTCTACTACCGGGCGCCGGTCGACGGCGAGATCCGCAACAGCGCCGGCCGCCTCGGGTGGAAGATCGACGTACGCGCGGTCGGAGGGTACGTCGTCGCCCCGCCCTCAACCGCGAACGGAGCCCCGTACCGATGGCTGACCGGACTCGACGCCGAGATCCTCGCCCTGCCCGAGTGGCTCGGCGAGCTCGCCGCCCCGGCGAGGCCCGAGCCAGTGCACGCGGTAGTGCTGCCGCTGACCCCGCCGCGCACCACCCGCCCGGGGTACGCCGCCGCCGCGCTGCGCTCCGAGGCCGACGCCGTCCGCACAGCCGCCCCCGGCACCCGGAACGACACCCTGCACCGGGCCGCGTTCAAGCTCGGCACACTCGCCGGCCGCGGTGACCTCACCCCCGCCGAGATCGTCGACGAGCTCCTCGCCGCGGCAGCAGCCAACGGCCTCGGCCCGACTGAAACGGAGAAGACCATCACCTCGGGCCTGCGCTCCGGGATGCACCACCCGCGAGGGGCCGCCGAATGAACGCCCCGACCGCGCGTGAGCGCATTCTCGCCGCCGTCCCGGCCCAACCGAGCGAGGCCGCCATGCCCGACCGCACCACATGGCAGCGCGTCGACCTCGGCCCCGTGCTCGACGGCACTCACACCGCGCCTCAGCCCACCATCGGCCGCCGCGACGACGGTGCCGGTCTCTTCTACCCCGGTCGCCTGCACAGCATCTTCGCCGAGCCCGAGGCTATGAAGACATGGCTCGCGCTCACCGTCGCGACCGCGGAACTCGCCCTCGGCAATGCCGTGATGTACCTCGACTTCGAGGACGAGGAAGGCGGCATCGTCTCGCGCCTGCTCGCCCTCGGAGCCCCGTCCGCCGCCATCTCTGAACGCTTCCACTACTTCCGCCCCGACGGGCCGCTCGGCGACGCCGGCCGCGCGGCCCTGGCCCCCTACCTCACCAGCCCGACCACCTTCGCCGTCATCGACGGCGTCACCGAAGCGATGGGGCTCTTCGGTCTCAAGCCGAAGGACGACACCGACGTCGCCGGCTTCTGGCGCATCCTGCCCCGATGGCTCGCCGAGCAGGGCCCGGCCGTGCTGCTGCTCGACCACGTCAACAAGGACCGTGAGAACCGGGGCCGCTGGGCGACCGGCTCGCAGCACAAGCTCTCCGGACTCAACGGGTGCGCCTTCGTACTGGAGAACATCACGCCCCTTGCCCCCGGGCAGACGGGCAAATCCCGCGTACGCGTTGCCAAGGACCGCCCCGGACAGGTCCGCAAGAACGCTCTACCGGGCAGCAACGGGGCGCTTCACTGGTTCGCCGACTTCATTGTCGAGTCCCAGCTCGACGGCTCGGCGCTCGTGAGTCTGCCTGCGCCCGCGCAGCACGAGGGACCGTTCAGGCCGACGATGCTCATGAAGCGGGTATCGGACGCGCTCGCGACGGCACGGGAACCGCTCAGCGTCCGCGGCGTCCTCGAACGCGTCTCCGGCAAACAGGACGCCGTACGCCGTGCGCTCGCGCTGCTCGTCGACGAGGGATTCGTGGGCCAGACGCCCGGCGCCCGTAACGCTCAGCTTCACGAGTTGAAGCGCCCGTTCACCGACTCCACCGACTGACCGTACGACCGTGTCCCACCGTGGCCGACCGCTTCCCCGGCCACGGTGGCCCCGACCGTATGACCGTGTCCCAGTGTCCCTATAAGGGACACGGTCAACCGGGCCACACTCACGGCCCGCACTCACCCTCGGGACACGCTCAGCGTCTCCCTGACCACCAGATGCCCGGATGTCGCTTCCTCCGGTCTCCCTGCTGTCGCTGGGAATGCCCACACACGCCTCATTACGTCCTCACGCGCGCGAGGAGAGAAGGACCCCGAGATGACCAGTAAGAATCGCCCCGCCGCTGTGGTCGCCCTGGCCCGCGGCAACACGGCCGAGCAGGCTGCCCGCGAGGCCGGCGTCTCCGGCCGCACCATCCGCCGTTGGATGGAGGAAGCCGAGTTCGGCCGGGAGGTGACTGCGACCCGAACCGAGCTGCTACAGCTCGCAGTCGGGCAGCTCGCCGCCGCCTCGACCAAGGCCGTGGCCACCCTCGTCGACGCACTCGACAACGAGAAGGGCCAGGCCCGCGTACAGGCTGCCCGTGTGCTGCTCGACGCCGTACTCGCCCTGCGCGAGTCCCTCGACCTCGAACAGCGTCTCGCCGCCCTCGAAGCAGCCGGGGGTGACGCGCACTGATGGCCCGCAGGAAGAACAAGCTCGCTGACCGCCTCGCCCGCCTCGAAGACGCGTCCCGCCAGGGCATGTGGCAGCTCACCCTCGAAGACGGCACCACTACCGCTCTTCCCGTACTCACCGTCGTGGACGCGCTCGCCGAGCTCTTCGGCTTCCCCGTCGACGCTGATCAGGACGATGACGAGCGGTCGTTGGGACCGCCCCGACTGACGTTGACTCACGAGATACGGCTGCTCGCTCGCGTGGCCGAAGGCTCAGAGACGTCGATGCTTGGCCGTACTGTCGTGGCGCTTGCCAAGGAGGCAGTTCGGGACAGCGACGTATGAACGCTCACGACCGTTCCCAGAGCGTTCCCAACCCCCTCGCGACCTGCGCCGATGACGCCCGTAGCGGATACCAAATCCGCCGGTTCGATGGCTTGGATCGGGCACGACCGGGCAGTTCGATGCTCCGGCTCGATGGATCGGTGATTGTGCCACCCGCACTGGCGAGTGAGGTCGTCCGCATCCTCGCGGGTCACCTTGACGCACGGGTGCGTACAGATGGGGGCGAGCTCTCCACCGAAGCTCGGCGCCTCCTTGTCGCACTACAAGTCGGCGCCGAGCATGCGACTGAGAAGCCCGTACGGCCCGCCGCTACCGGAAGTACCTCGGCGGACCTTGGCACGGTCGAGGTGACTGTGACCGAGGCGGCGGCGCTCATGGAGTGTTCGCCGCGCTGGATTCGGTCCCTGATCAAAGCCGGGCGCCTGCCCGCCCGGCGGGCTGGCGAGCGTCTGTGGCTCGTCGACCGAGCAGGTCTCGACAACTACCGCCAAGGAGGAACCGCCCTATGACCACTGCCGACGTCGACCGCTCCCAGTGGGAGGACACCACACCTGACGACCGCAAGATCCCTTGGAAGAGGATCACGGCCCCGGAAGCCCGCTCGGGCCCCGTCAGTACGCATCCCGTCATGGCAGACCGGGGATTCGTCCACACCGCGCCGTGGTGGGTCGACGGCACTCTCTACACGGACAATGCCCGCTGGTTCGGGCACGTCCGCGAGCAGGCGCAGCAGAGCGGGCAGCAGATCGTCGTCGAAGAAGCCCCGGACGGTGCGCCAGCCGAGCACCGCGCCCAGGTCGAGGCCATGCGCCGATACGCCGAGCTGCACACCCTGGGGCCGGCCCGCCCCCTGCCGCGCGACGAGCAGGGCCAGCCCCTGCTCGTCCGCTTCTACTGACCAGCCCCCGCCGCTGAAGGACCCCACACCATGACCAGCCTCACCGACCCGAGCATCATCGACGCACAGCTCTCCCTCGCCGCCGTCCGCCGTGCCCGCGAAGCCGACCTCGCCGGACTGCGTCGGCGCCTCGACGACGGGCTCAGCCAGGCCCGAACCTTCCGTGACCCCGACCTCACCGACGAGGCGAACGCCCGTCGCCGGGCGGAAATGGAACGTGCCGCCCGCGAGCGGGCAAGCACGGAACTGGACGCCATCGAGCGCAAGACCAAAGCGGCAGCCGAGCAGATCCGCGCATACGCCGAACGCACCTCGACGCCGACCGCGTGCGACGCAACTGAGCAGCTCCTCGCCGAGACCCGCCGGGGGCGCGCGTGGGACCGTGCCCGCGCCCTTCTCGACGCCGGTCGCAGTACCGCCGACGTGATCGCCTCGGCCGACATTGACACCTTGAGTGCCTTGCGCGTCGAGCTGCCGACTTACCTGGCCACCCGTGCCGCCAAGCCCGAGGGTCTCGCCGACCTCGGCTGGACCGAAGCGGACCCGGCCCCGGTCCTGCGCACCATCGACCGGGCCCTCGTCGACCACTTGCCGAAGGACCAGGGCGCAGCCCTGCGTATCCGCCTCGACCTCGACCAGGCAGAGCCCGGCCTGCGTGAAACTATCGCCGGCCTACGTCGAGCGGCTAGCGGCACGGCCGATGCCAACAATGGTTTGCGCAGCGCTGTCGCTGCGCGTTTGGCAGATGCTGAAGCAGCGCGGCTGGCTGCCTAGTCGGCTCGTCCAGCGCTCAGCACGAAGTAGTAGGGAGAACCCTTCGTGTAGCTGACCGCATCGAGGAAAAGTGCCTCGACCTCCTGAAGTGCTGAGAGGTCTTCGTGACGGGAGGGGTGGCCATCGGCCTGGAGATCGAAGAGCAAATTGGTCCACTCCTCTCGCTCAGCCGACCAGATTGCGAGATGCCCCGGAGCCCAAAGGAGCCAGACAGCGTCAACCCCAGTCACCTGCGTGAGGGGGGCGAGCTCGTGGGCCATGAAGGGGAATTCGAGCAGTTCAATGGCGGGGTGATCCAAGATGTGCGCGACCAGGAAGACGTGTCGAGACTCGCCCTGGGTAGCCTTCTTCTCAAGCTGTTCTCGTGCGCGCTCGATCATGGGAAGTCCGTGCTCTCGGAACGCCTCATCGAGGGTCGTGACGCGAGACCAGTGCTCCCTCCCGTCCGGGGGAAGCCCGTTGCTCACGGCCCTGTCGATGCCAGCATCGAACTTCCGAAATCCGCCAGCCAGGGACTTAACCTCGAAGGCCACACGTGTGGCTCCGCTGACACCCAGGATTCGCGCCTCGTCGTCCTTGCGTTCTGTGTTCGTCAGATCGAAGACGAGATCAGGGCCACCGTCCGGCTCCACTCCGACCGGAGCTGTACCCAGGAACGTCGTAGCCAAGATCGCTGCAAGATGCTCGCCGGCCGTGATCTTGATTTTCTTGAGGTCATCGGCGCTCAGCGCGCGCACGATTTCGTCGACTGCCCATGGGAGCGTTATCGGAGCAATTGCCAGGAAGCGGCTACCTATCGGACTTTTGGCCATCCCGACAGCATGCCAGCGTTCGAGCTCAAATGGCCAGGTGCCGAACTCGCAGGCTCGTGCCGCAGGTAGGTCCGCTCCTCACGGCCTGCGATAGGTCAACGACGCACGTGCAGCGGCGATGAGCGGAGCACGGTGTGGCGCCGGGTTGGTAGCCGCACGTGCCTCCCAAACGGAGCACAGCGTGCGTGCGAACAAAGCAAGGGCTGCGGGATCGGCTGAACGGTAGGCGGGCACTGCCCAAGCGATTCCTTCGGCCTCCTCGGCTGTGTGGCCAGCGTGGATGAACCTAGGGATAGCGAACGCAGTGTCAGCCCACGGCGGACCTGGACAAGCAAGAGCCCAGTCCAGAACACGGATGCCGTCTCCGGTGGCGAGCATGTTCAGCGGCGACACGTCGGAGTGGACGAGGGCTCGCCCTTCTAGGCCGAGAGCGTGTTCCGGAGGGAAGAAGCCTGCCCACCGGACGTGCAGTGGCTTCTTGCGTACCTGCTCAGGCCATGGCGCCTCGGACATGGTGACAAGCGCGTCGAGGAAGGGGCCGAGGTCGGGTGAGCCGGGGCTGAGATCCGGGTGCGGGCCGACGAGGTACTCGTACCCGGTGAGCAGCCACCCGCCGGCGTCAACCTGCCAGAGCACGCGGGGGGCGAGTGGTGCGACTCGGGTCACGCGCGCCTCGTAGTCGTACATCCACGCTGTTGGCTCGTCGCTGCGGGTGCCCTTGACGAAGACCGGCCCGGCGGCGGTGTGGAGGGTGCAGGCGAGACGGGCCATGACGCCGGTCTCGGCGGTCTCGGCGTGCTCAACGGGGCCGGTGTAGGTCTCGACGGCGCTACGGGCCTCGGGTGGGAGTTCAAGCCATGCGGTGCGGTCCACCCGCTTACTCCTCGTGCAGAACGGAAGCCGGTCCCCGGCTCGGCCACAGAGTGGCACAAGCCGAGGACCGGCCGCAGGCGGTACGTCAGGCGTACTTGGGGCTGTTGTGGCAGTTGGCGTGGCACTGCGAGCAGTCGGCGAGGTCCAGCTCGGGCCAGAACTCCATGTCGATCACGAACCCGGACGCGACGATCGCCTCGACCGTCCGGGCGCGCAGGGCCTTGCCGCCGCCGTGCTCCTCCTTGTCGAGGAATCCGGGCTGGTGGTGGACGAACTTGCCGATCGTCCCCGAGCAGAAGTCCTGGTACGCCTGCGTGTGCAGCAGGAAGGCGTGCCAGAAGTCATCGACGAGCGGCGACGGGCTGAGCGGGGTGTCGCTGTACGCGCCGGCCGCGAGGAAGGCGATCATCTGGCCGACGCCGCGGTCGGCCTTGTCGTCGGTCAGCTCGGGGAACTTGGCCTGCATGTTGGACACGAGCGTCGCGCGCAGCTTGGCGCCGATCAGATTCCGCGCGTCGGTCGCGGGACGTTCCTGGATTGCGGTCACGGTCCTTGCCTCCTTGGTCAGTGGTGCATGGGACGTGCTGTGAAGCGCCTCGGCCGGCGAGACTGGGACGGTGCCGACCGAGGCGTGCCCCGCCCGCCCGGGATCTGTCGGGTCATCCGAGCGGGCGGGGAGATCAGAGCGCCGGGAATCCGGCATCGGGGATGGCTATCGCCGAAGGTGCGTCGCGGTGGCCGAGCTCACCAGTGGTCATGGTGGCGAGCGCGGTGAATCCCGCGGCGGTGCCGAGCACCCATATCCAGCTCAGGAAGCGGCCCACCGGATCGCCGGACGCGGCCCCGCGCTGCGCAGCATGGCGCGCGGTCATGCTGCGTTCCCCTGTGCCTGCTCGCGCAGGGCGATGAGTCGCTCGAACTGGATCGCGTACAACTCGACCTGGTCCGGGGTGAGGACGAGCAGGGACTCGGCCGTACCGCCGTCGTCGTAGTGGACCAGAACCGGCAGCGCGCTCTGCTGGGCCCGGTGGTCGTACACGGCGTCGCGTCGCATCGGGGTCACGTATGTGGCCTGTGCCGGGACGGGGCGCAGGGTAGTTCCGTCGGCCGGCGCCGACCACTCGTCGCCACCGCCCGGCGGACGCAGGTGGTACGTGCTGGCTCCCACTCTGGGCAGCGTCACGACGACGCCGATTCGGCCGTCCTTGGCGGTGTCGCGAACGAGGTCGCCGAGTCGTGGGTAGAACGGTCCGGCCGTCCCTAACTCGCCACCCTGTGAAGGGAGATGGGGTGTTGGTCGTCCTGTCATGCCCCAGAAGTTAGGGGCTCGTCAGGGGCCCAATATGAATCGGAGGAATACCGCCCTCATCCGTCCAGGTGGAAGCGGTCTGACATGCGGCGCAGCTTTTCGCGGGTGGCGATGCGCTCGGCGTAGACGATGCCGCGGAGGGTCGACCGGGCGATCGGATGGTTCCGTACGAGCTGAGGGGCGATCCGCTCTGCGGTCTCCAGCTCTGCGAGCGCGCGGTCGCGGTTGCCGTCCCACAGCCACGCGCGGGCGAGGTCCATGTGGTGGTGACCCTGGCGGGAGTTGGGAAGGGCTGCGACGAGCCCGGGGGCCGTGCGGCGGTTTATGGCGAGGGCCTTGGTCTGCTCGCCGGTCTCCAGGGCGACGCTGATCGCGTGGATCTGTACGTTGCCGGGGGAGAAGGTGACCGAGTGCCGGTCGTAGATCGGCGGGTTGTGGTGGCCTGCCATCCGGCGGGCAGCGTCGCGGGCGTGGTTGATCCGCTCGTAGGCCTCGGCCGGTCGGCCAGCACGGGCCGCGGCGACGGCGGCGCGCAGGTGGAGCGTGCCCCACATCCGTAGGGCGAGCGGCTCGCCGAGCTCGTACTCGCGCTGCACGCTTGCGATGGCCTTGTCGGACAAGGTGAGCGAGTCGTCCCAATCGGCCGTCGCCCACATGTCCCAGACACGCATCCAGTCGGCGAGGGCGGGCATGACAGGGTCGGCCGAGAGGCGGGCCGCCCATGCGGCGCGCTCCGCCGCCATGGCGACGAGTTCGGGGTGCCCGAGCGCGTGCGCGGCGGTGTGGGCGAACTTGCACGCCACGGCGTAGATCGCGAATGCCTCCTCGCGCTCGTGGCCCGTCGCGGCCTCGGCCAGGGCGCGAGCTTCGCGCAGCAGGTCGGGGAGGGTGGCGAGGATCGCCGTATTCGCGGCGGCGTCCCGTAGGCGGTGCAGGCGGGTCATGTCCCGCCACAGCTCGCCGGACGCGCGCGGGGCGCCATCGAAGATCGGCGTGAGGTCGTAGCGGCGCAGCTCGCGCAGGATGGATGCCGCCGAGACCTGCCACTGATTCTCGGCGGGGCTGCTCGCGTACGGCCGGCCGATCAGGTCATTGGGATGCACATGTAGCTCGGCGGCGACGAGGTTCAACAACCCGACCCGGTCAAGCTCGATGAGGCCGCGCTCCATCTTTGAGACCCAGCCTTGGGTCTTGCCCAGGGCGGCGGCGAGGTCGGCTTGCGGCATCCCGAGCCGCAGCCGTGCCCGTCGGACGCGACGACCGATCTCCTCGGCTTCCTCCAACATCAGCGCACCCCCAAGGTGGTGGTGGGCCGCAGACGCGTGGCAGGAGCAGGGCGTCACGGCTCATCCGTTCGTGCTCATCTCCCAGAACCGTACCGATGCGTGCTGCCCAGTGGGGAGCGAGCGACATGCTCGTGAGCACATCTATGAGAATGGCTGGCGTGGACTACTTCACTGAGACAGGCTGGATGGCCTTCTTTTCTGGCACTGAAACCGAGGTGGGTCGCCAGCGTGGTGTCGAGGCGTGGCACCCCACCACCGGCGCTGCTCTCATCGTGGACCCGGACCGAGGCGCGCTTAGGCCCGTAACGGATTTCGAGGACTTCTCTCATCTGGAGCCTGTCCACCGGATAGCGGGAGTGGTTCCCGGTGGTGGGTGGCGGGCGCATTGGGAGGACGAAGGCGGTGCTCCGCTCACTCAGCCGGTGTTGGCGTGGCTCATCAGCTCGCAGGGCGGCGCGACGCCGGTGACCGTGGAGCCGAACGGAGACACCGACTCCTCTGGGACCGCGGATCGACTGCTTGCCCCGGGGCAAGAGCTTCGCTGACGGGGATGCGCCCCGGCCGCCCTCCGATCCGGCCCCGACTTACCTCTCGCGTAGTGCATTGCTGGCTGCGGCCAGCCGCGGAGCGGGCAGCGCGAAGTGGTTCTCGGGGTTGCGGAAGCTGTGCGAGCCGTCGCAGATCCAGGTGCCATCGGCTTCGCGCCAGCTCGCCGGAGTCCATTGGCCTTGATTTTCGAGGAGCACGCGAGCGACCTCGGCGGGGTCCTCGACGATCGTGAGTTCCGCCAGTGCTGAGGCGAGGCGGGGCGCCGCGGCTTCAGGTACGTCGGCATCCCCAAGCATGGGGAAGAGGAGCAGCAGGCGGGCGTTGGGGTCGGTGACCCCGGATGTGGCGCCCTGGTCGGCGGAGGCTTCCAGCTCAGGCCAGGACAGGCCGGGCCCCATGAAGTGGCCGTCGTCGGTGGCGAGGGTGGCTGCTTCCGTCCAGTCGGGGTGAGAGAGCAGGTAGTCGACGCCGTGCTCGCCCTCCAAATTGCGATAGACGACATGGAGCGCATACCCGGAGTGCAGGGGCACGGTGAACGTCGGCCACTCATCAGGGGACGAGAGCGTCCTGTACAGCTCTTGAGCGTCGTCCCAGTCGGGGCCGAAGGCGACGGCCTGTGCGTCCTCTCCCCACAGGCTTGAGCCGAGGTGGCAGGGCCAGAAGAGAGGCAGGTCGAGGAACCTCGTACCGTCCACCAGCGGGCCGTCTTCGTAACCTGCGATCTCCAGCATTGGCAGATGATCGCACAGCGGGGCGTCGCGGCCTCAGGGTGGCCGAGCGGCGCCGCCGAAGGCCGGGGCGGCGCCGCATCATGGCTGCTCAGCACTGGTGCGTCCTGAGAACGGGCTGGGAACCCGATGGGAACGGACGCGCCAGAATGAGGCGGCAGGGGGCGTCACGCTGAGGCGGCGCACGGGGGCCGTGACCAGCCAGAACGGCAGAGTGGATCATCCGGCGGCATCCTCCGGATCGTCCTCGATCGGACTCATAATCCGTCGGCCGTGGGTTCGAGTCCCACCCGCCCCACCGCAGCACGCCACAGGTTCACCCAGTTGACCTGCATATATGGCAAGGCCCCCGCCTCGGCGGGGGCCTTTTTTCGCCTCTCAAGATCGTTTGCTCGCCCGCTGCTCGCCCGAAGTGTTGACGGACCGAAGACCGTCAGTCGCCGAGCCCCCGAGCCCAGAAGTCGGCGGCACCCTGGTGATCCGATCGCTGATGCGTTCGATCTCGACTTCGTTGCCGAGGCCGACCACGATTCGGCGCCTTTCTTCCTCAACCCCCGAGTCTCCGGACGGTCGACGTTCGGCCTCGGCACGGCGGGCGCGGTCGGCGGGGAGCTGCCCGGCCGAGTGGCTCCTGGTGGAACGCAAAGACCCCCGCGGCGGGCAGGGGTCTTTTCTGCCTGCTCAAGCGGAGTCCTCGACTGGTCCGACGCGAAACGGCATTGGGGTCCCAGACGGCGGCCGTGCCGGTACTGCAAGGGGCCGACGAACCTCCGCGACGAGGAAGGCCGCCCGTCCCACAAGGTCTGCGCGGAGACGCGCCGGGCCCAGCAACAGGCGCACGCCGTGCAGGTGTACGCCGACCGGGCCCAACTCCCCGTCCCCCGCGCAGACGACTGACCCCCCGAACACCCTCCTGCGGGCCGCGCCCGTCCCCTCGACCCCGCGGCCCCTCTCACGCATTCGAAGGACGGTCACGTGCAGACGTTCCGCAAATTCATGGTCGGCCTCGCCAGCGGCTTCGTTGCCTGGGCCGCTACCGCGTTCATCCCAGCCATCGGCCCTGGGCGCCCGTCCTCGGCCTGTCCGTCGCCCTCATCCTGTGGATCTGAACACCCTCGGGCACCCCTCAGCAGAAAGGTTCTCGCCTGTGGACGTCGTCGCCCTCTACGACGAGCTTCAGAGCATCCGTGCCGTGGCCGAGCGCATCGGCCTCCCTTACTCGAACGTCCGCCGCCAGCTCCACCGGGCCGGGGTGAAGCTCCGCCCCAGCGGGGGCCGCCCGCTGGACTACCTGGCCGGCCTGTACCGGCGTGACCTGAGCCTGCGGGCCATCAAGGCGCGCACGGGCTACGGGTCCGCGTTCATACGAGCACGCGTCGCCCCCGAGCTCCGCGACCGGCAGGGACGGCCCCGAAAGGCGGCTGGACTGTGACCCGTTACTGGCACGGTGGAGTTCCCGGCCTCGCACCGGGCGACCTGGTCAAGCCGCACCCGCCGGCTGTAGTCGACGGCTGTCCGATCTGCACGGCCCGTGCGAACGGCCAGACGTACACCGACGAGCACGGCCGGGTCATCGACCCGCCGACCGGCCGCCCGGACCAGGTCTACATCACCACCGACCGCGAGTACGCCCGCTTCTACGCGTCGAAGGTGTGGCTCGGTGACCTGTACGTCGTCGAACCGGCCGGGGAGGTCCTGGAGTCCACCGAGGACCCCTTCCCGACGTGGACGTGCGAGTCCGCCCGGGGCTGTCGGTCTACAGCCGTGCCGTCCGCCTCACCCCGGGGCAACGGCAGACCCTGGCAAACCGGTGGGGGCGTGCCGACATGGCGTCCGCCCCGCGGGCCCTCGGGGGTGGCCGATGACACCGGCCGCCCAGCCGCCGCTCGGCGACTGCCAGCTGTGCCGCACCCGTCGACACCTGTTCCGGCACAAGGAGGCACGCCGCCTGCTCGACGCCACGAAGGGCCCCTCCATCAGCAGGTGCGCCGACCACCCCACCGGACCGACCGACCCGACCGACGGCCTGTGCCTGCTGTGCCGCGGCCGGCGCCACCGAGCCCAACTCCAGGCCGCAGCCGTCGCCCCCGCGCTCGGCGACGTCGCCCGCACCCTCGCCGAGCACGGCGAGACCGAAGCCGTACGCCGCCACGGACCGCGCGCCGTCGCCCGCGCCCAGGCCGCCTGCGGACGCAGCACCCAACCGGGGGCCCCACTCCGCCACGACTCCGCACTTACCGGATACGAGAACTACCCATGACCGCACTCACCTGCCCCGCACCCGACTGCGGCAGGCCCAGCAAGGTCGGCTAATACCTGTGCTGGGACTGCTGGGACGCCCTCCCCGCCGACGCCCGGCGCGCGCTGGCCGTCCGCGACCACCTTGCGATAGCCCGCGTTCAGCTCCTCCACCAGCAGCTCGCCGACACCGTCCCCCCGCACGAGATAGAGATCCGCCTGTGACCACCCACCGCCGCCACGCCCGCACCCTCACCGCGGGCGCCGTGTGCTTCGCCCTCGCCGGCGTCGCCGTCGCCGCCTGGTCGACGGTGACCTTCGGCCTCGACGACGGCGGCTACATGGTGCCGGTCGTCTGCTTCCTGTTCGGCTCCGTGGTCCTCGCCTGGACGGCGGACCACGAGCGCGCCGTCGGCGGCCGTGCCGCCGAAGAGGCCGCCCGGCACGCGCACGCCGACCTCGGCGAGACACCGCTGCCCCTCGCCCCTGCTGCATCGTGCGGCAGGAGCCCGGGACCGCCCACGCGCCCCGCTTCACCCGCAGCCCGCAGCCGAAGCAGGACGGGCCGCGCTGCCACCGCAGCCTCGGCGAAACCCTGGGCGTCTGCACGACCGCCAACAGCGCCACCGAGCGGCCGTGACCGAACCAGACTCGCTGCTGGTCTACTTCGCGCTCGCCTGCATGTGGATCGGCGGCTACGCCACCGGCCGGGGCCGCGTCGTGAAGGCCCTCGTCGCATGGGCCGACTGGCAACTGGCGAGTGCGCCCACCCGCTCGCTCCGGTTCTGGGTGACCCTCCCAGTCGTCCTCACCGCAGCCGCCTGCCTCTTCGTTACCCGGCCCCGCCGGACCTGGACCAACTACCACGCGTGGAAGGCCCAGCAGCAGCCGGCACCTGACCCGCAGCCCGCTCCCAGCACGGCCGCCCACTGCGGCCACGAAACGAACAGAGACACCTGAGAGGTCCGCACAGTGCAGAAACGGCCAAGCCCCCAGCGTGGCTGAGGGCTTGGCCGTATGGATGCGCTTTTAGCTTACGGACTGGCTACCACCAGCCGCCGCGCGACCTCCAGATCGGAGTCGGCCGCCCCGTGACCTTCCTGTGCACCAGCACACCGACGATGTAGTGAACCACCCCCCGGGTTTCGGGATCTGTGATGCAGATCGTCTGGTTCGCCGTCCTGACACTCGCCGAGGCGTGAGCCGTTCAACTGGGAGGGGTCGAAGGCAGCCCCTGGAGGGGAGAAGCCCTCTCGTCCACCCTGCCTGTTTCGGCGTCGACGTACACCGGGTACGCGTCGTCTCCGGCGTAGACAGTCACCGCCCACTGTGCTCGCCACTCCCCTTCGCGCCGGATCGCCAGAAGGTTGCCTGTGCCCGTCTTGGCTCCCTGCGAGTACTTGGATGCCGCAGCGACGGCCTGCTTCTCGTCCACTCGGCGAGGGGGCAGAGTCACCGGTCCTTCTGAGTGGCGGGTGAGCAGCTGGGAAACCCGTCCTGCCCTGTTGATCTGTACGTCCAGACGCATGGGCATGAGCACTCCGTCGATCCGGCTGCGCCAGCTGATCATCCAGCCGAACTCCGCCCTGTCACCGACGGGGAAAGTCTTCACGTGAGAGTCTTCCAGTCCCCACGGGAACCGTTCGGCCACGTACTTCTTTGCTATCCGAAGCGCGTCGTCGGCGTTCTTGGGGGCTGACGAGGCCCCTGTCACGGGGAAGCTGCCGGGACCTGGCCTGCTTGAACTTTCCAGACTGACCGTGAGCTGTTCCTTGTCCGGCCAGCTCAGTTCGGCGAATCCTGTCTCCAGCGTGATCAACAGAATGTCGGAGGCGCCGTTCTGCCCGGACTGCAGTTGCACGTTCGCGATGTCGAAGTGATCGTCGAAGGCGGTCGCGAGTACCTGCCGCGCCTGCGCCTTCTCGTCCCCGCCTGCGATCTGCAGGCTCGTCGAGTCCAGGGCAAGCGGTGTGATCCACAGCTTCCACACCACAGCACATGCGAGGAATCCGGCCCCAAAAATAATGGCGGTCGGCTTCAACGTGGCCCGCGCGGGGAGGATCTCACCCCGAGTGGCACGAACCGAGGCCCAAGCAGTGAGTGTTCCCAGCCCTGCGCCGAGAACGTTCATCTGGACGTCACTGCTGTCACAGCTCCGACCAACCCAGGGGGCCAGCGCCTGACATAGCTCGGTGACCACCGACAGCAGAGCTCCCCCAAGAAAGACGGGAAGCACACGCCGGACGGCAAGGACTCCAAAGAACCCGATGGGCACGAACATCGCCAAGTTGAGCAGGCCCTGCTCCGTAGCGAAGGACTCACCGTAGTTGCGGTTGAGAACACACTGACCGGACACGTGCCCGGGTGAAGGGAGGAAAATGGTGACGCTCAGCTCCGCTGCCAGGACGGCCGCGAACCCGGCGTATGACCACGGACGCTGGAGATGCCTCCTCGCGCCCAGAAAGCCGAGCAGGCCCGCAATGATCACGACAGTAACGGCGATCAAGACAAACATGCCTCGACCGTTGAAAACAGCTTGCAGCATTGGTGCGCAACGCCTTCGACGGGATTGCCCCGTCCCTGCATGACCGCAAGGACGGGGCGCTACGGGAAATGGGTCAGTGTCAGCAGGTGCCGGAAGGAGTCTGGAACGTTCCCTGCCCGCTCACCAACAGCAGCCCGTTCGTGGAGTAGCAGTCCGAGGACCAGTTGCGGTCCCAGGAGGAGCTCTTGGTGGTCCCTGCGGCCTGGCTGAACTGGGAACCCCAGGTGGTCGTGCCAGCGTAGTTGAATCCCAGCTTCGCCGAAATGGTGCCGCCGCTCGACTTCTCGTACCAGGTTCTGACATTCACCGGCCCGGATCCCTGAGTCTTGTCGTGGAAGAGCCGACCGCTGGAGAGCGTGGTGCAAACGCGGCCGTAGCCGATCTGGCCGCTGTCCGGGCAGGTCTCCTTGACCGAGACGTCACCGCTGGGCGCCGAAGTCGTTGCGTTTGCAGATCCGGTTGCGCCCATGGCTCCGACCATCAGGCCGACGACTACTGCACTGCGGGCTATCTTGTGGGTGACCGCATTCATAGCTGCCACCTCTTCGTCAGTCGTTGGACCCGCAGGTATGCGGGCAGCGGAGAGAGGCATAGATGCTCACCAAGGCATGACAAAGCCTTGTATGGGCCTCCCCGCAGCCGGTTGGTTGCAACCGGTGATTACGACGCTATGTTGCGCCACATTAAACGATCAAGGCCCTGGTTGAGGCTTGCCTCAAACTGCCCGTTGAGCTGTCATGATCCAGCCCATAGATCGGTAAATCTCCGACCTGTGTTACAGGTACGGGTGGCTGGAAGCGATCCTGCGCACAACCCGGGACTGGATCGCCGAGACCGGCGAGAGCCCTTCCGTCCGTCAGATCGGCGAACTGACTGGCCTATCTGTCCAGCACCAGCTCCGTCACCTACCAGCTCGGCCGTCGCCCGCGGACTGATCGGCCGCACCGGCCACCGCTGGCGCTCCTGCCGCCTCAGCACCTGATCAAAACAACCACGTGTTGCAACGACCCCTCGAATTCGCCGGTCCTGCGCGGGGCCGTTACCTCGCCGACCCGCGCAGGCGAGGGTCGCTCGCCACCTACATGCACAGCAGTTGCTCGTCCTCGTCGTGCAGCCGATTCATCAAACCAGCTTCACCAGGCCAGCGAAAAGGCCGCCGCCCCGCTACGGCGGCCACCTGTCAGCGGGACGGAACCGCCGACGGACGAAGGATCCCATGACAGTCCCAAAGGTCGCCACTGCCTGCTGTACCAAGGCCAATTCCTCCATACAAGATCAACCCGACTGCCGACCAGCCCTGCCACAACACCGCCCGTTCACATACATGGCGGTCCCGGTCCCGGCTGACGACTTCCGCCTCGTCATCGCCTTTGCAGAGGGACGTGACATTCCTGCCGATCCGGCTCGGGTGCGAGTGCGGCAGCCGGGATCCGCAGGGGCGCGTACGGAATCCGGGCGAGTTCGGCGGTCGGCTCAACCGCGCTGAGCGCGGATGAGGTCGCGGTACCACGCGAAGGACGCCTTCGGGGTGCGGACCTGGGTGTCGTGGTCGACGTGGACGAGACCGAAGCGCTGGTGGAAGCCCTCGGCCCATTCGAAGTTGTCGATCAGGGTCCAGGTGAAGTAGCCGCGCACGTCCACGCCCTGGGCCACGGCGGCGTCGACGGCCTGGAGGTGGGTGTCCAAGTAGTCGATGCGATCGAGGTCGGGAACGGTGCCGTCCGCGGTGATGACGTCCTCGACCGAGCAGCCGTTCTCGGTGATGTAGACCGGCGGGAGTGCCGGGTAGCGCTCCTTGAGGCCGACGAGCAGTTCCCGTAGACCGTCGGGGACGACGGGCCAGTCGAAGGCGGTGCGGCGGTAGCCCTCGATGGGGGCCTCTTCGAACGGCAGACCCTCGGACGTCGGCGCCTGGATCCGGGTCGGGTTGTAGTAGTTGATGCCGAGCGCGTCCAGGGGGGCCGAGATCAGTTCGAGATCACCGTCCCGGACGGAGCCGCCGAGGGTGGTGTCCGCGCCGAAGGCCGACAGGTCGGGGTAGGTGCCCGTGAGGATCGGGTCGTTGAACAGGCGGTTGTGCAGGTTGTCATAGGTTTGCGCGGCGGCGCGGTCGGCGGCAGCGTCCGAGGCGGGCCAGACCGGGGTGCAGTTGTTGGCGATCATCACCTGGAGGCCGCGTGCCCGCAGCTCTCTCAGCGCCAGGCCGTGGCCGAGCAGCTGGTGGTGGGCGACCGGCAGGCAGTCCAGGAACAGGGTGCGGCCCGGCGCGTGGATACCGAGGCCGTAGCCCCAGACCATGTGGATGAACGGCTCGTTGAGCGTGATCCACTTCTGGACGCGGTCGCCCAGCTTGTCGGCCATGATGGCGGCGTACTCGGCGAAGCGGTGCGTGGTGTCGCGGTTCAGCCAGCCGCCGCCGTCCTCGAGGCCCTGGGGGAGGTCCCAGTGGAACAGGGTCGGGACGGGTTCGATGCCGCGTGCGAGCAGGCCGTCGACCAGCCGGTCGTAGAAGTCCAGGCCCTGGGGGTTGACCTCACCTCTACCGGTCGGCTGGATCCGGGGCCAGGCGATGGAGAAGCGGTAGCCGGTGAGGCCCGCCTCGGCCATCAGCGCGAGGTCCTCCTCGTACCGGTGGTAGTGGTCGCAGGCCACGTCACCGGTGTGCCCGTCGCGGACCGTACCGGGGCGGGCGGTGAAGGTGTCCCATACCGATGGTCCGCGGCCGTCCTCCTTGGTGGCGCCCTCGATCTGATACGACGCCGTCGAGGCGCCCCAGATGAAGTCCGCAGGCAGATGGTCCAGTGTCACGCCCAACCTCCAGAAACATGAGTAGGGCTCATGTTAGTCCGTCCGATGGGATGATGGAAGCGTGAATCAAGCTCGCACCGCAGGGACGCTGCGCCGGCTGCCGGTCCAGAAGCGCAGCGTCGAACGCTTCGAACGGCTGCTGGACGCCTGCGCCGAACTCCTGGACGAGGTCGGCTATGCCGCGCTGACCACCAAGGAGGTGGCCCGCAGAGCCGAGGTGCCCATCGGCACCCTTTACCAGTTCTTCTCCGACAGGGAAGGGCTGATCGGCGCGCTCGCCGCCCGCAATCTGGAGACCTTCTTGGAGCGGGTCGCGGCCCGGCTGGAGCACGAGGAGCCCGAAGACATCTCGGGCATCGTGGATGTGACCGTCGACGAGTTCGTCACCATGCGCCGGACGATCACCGGTTTCGGCGTGGTCGACTTCGGCGCGGCGGGACAGGACCACATCTTGGAGCCGGTCCTGGACAACAACACCGCAGTCGCCGAACGGCTGCGCGCACTGACCGCCACCCTGACCGGGGTCCAGGGCGACGCCGAACTCGAGATCGCTGTGCGCGTGGCCCTGGAGTGCGCGGACAGCGTGCTGAAACTGGCCTTCCGTACCGATCCGCAGGGCGACTCCCAGCTGATCGCCGAGTGCAAACGAGTCCTCAACAGCTATCTGAACGATCGAATCCGGCCCCCTGGCAACTAGTGCCGGTCACGGCACTAGCTAGTACCGCATCCGGCAACGTTCGCCCCGTCGTGAGGCATCGCCTGATTGCTGCGCCGGGCGGCCGGAATGATCGCACGGCCGAACGTGTGCGGGTCCGGGAGATCGATGACGACGAGGCGCGGGCAGTTGCCGCGGATCATCCGTAGAGGCACCGGTTCGGAGGTGACCTGGCGGCGGGCCCAGGTGGTGTTGTTGTCCGTGCAGGGCATGCCCGCGGCGAAGAGCGAGGTGGTGGTCAAGGCGTGTTTCGCGGCCGAAAGCGCGAACGGCTGGGCCGCTCGGGCGCTGTCGTGGCCACGTCGAGCGCATCACCGACGCGCTGCCGGAGGGCGCCGCCGCCTTCCTGAGCGCTAACGGACGCTCTTGACCTTCCAGACCAATGCGGCGCCCAGCACGGACATGGCCGCGGAGCAGAGGAAGAGCGAGCGATAGCCCCCCGGACTGCTGAGCACGATCGAGGCGATCGGGGGAGCCAGAACGTAGGGCAGGGAAGTCATCAGGTTGGCCAGGGCCATGTCCTTGCCGCGGTCCGCCGAGGCAGGGAGCACCTCGGTGACCAGGGCGGTGTCGACGGCCAGGTACACGCCGTAGCCCAGGCCCAGGATGACGGCTGCGACCAGCGTCATGGTCCACGTGGGCGACAGCGCGAGTGGGATCGCGGCGACGGCCATCGTGACGCCGCCGAGGAAGACGAGCATGCGGCGCTTGCCCAGCTTGTCGGACAGCCAGCCGCTGAGGACGACCGTCGAGATCGTGGCCAGGCAGTTGACGCCGATCACGATGAGCAGGCCGTCCTCGGTGGACTGGCCGGGGAACAACCGCTCGTAGTGCAGGACGTCGTCCAGGAAGTACGGCATGTAGAGCGTGCCCAGGCCGTAGCCCAGCCCCATGATGAACCGGGAACTCATCGCCCAGACGAAGCCGGGGTGCTCGCGCGGGCTGATCCGGTAGCCGTCCAGGAAGGTGCGCAGCGAGAACGGCTCGCGGTGCCGGCGGGGGAGCGGCGGGTCCTTCATGGCGGTCGCGAACAGCATGACCAGTAGCGGCAACGAGGCCAACAGCAGGTACTGCGCGGGGAAGCCCGTGACCAGCCCGAGCAGGAGACCGCCCGCGATCATGCTGCCGGCCTGCGGGACCATGGCCCAGCCCAGCACCACGCCGCGCTGTCCGGCCGGGACCCGGTCGGGCACCACCGGGGAGAGCCCGGCGCCGATGACCATGAAGGAGGCGGACAGCACGAGAGAGCCGAGCGCGACTCCGGCGACCGTCGTCTGGACGCCGAGGCAGGCCAGCGCCGCCATGCAGGCCAGCGAGCCCGCGATCAGCCACGGTCGTCGGCGGCCGAACCGGCTGGTGGTGCGGTCGCTGAGCGCGCCGGCCAGCGGCGCGATGACGATTCCCGCGATCGCGCCCATCATGCTGACCCAGGCGTAACTGCCGACCTTCCCCGCCGGGTCGATCTGGGCGATCTGCGCGGGCATCAGGAACGTGGTCGGCGCCTGCATCGGGACGAACAGCCCGATGTTGGCCAGGACGTACAGGGCGATCCAGCCGGAGCCGACCTTGCGGGTCGGCTCGGCGAGGGCCTCGGGCCCTTCGGGGGCGAGGGTCACCGGGGCACTCTCTTGAGGTGGATGAGCTCGCTCGTCCAGTCGAAGGACAGCAGCGGCGGGAGACCGTGGCTGAGCAGGACGGCGCCCTCGTGCACGGCGCCGGTGGCCTCGTCCCGGTAGCGGGCGTCGGGGTCAAGGCCCTTCAGGCGGGTACGGGCGGCCGTGCGGGTCAGCGCGGACGGCTGGAACTGGAAGACGACGACCTCGTCCTCGGTGAGGTACTGCACGGCGTGGTGATCCAAGCGGTATTGGACGCCGCCGTGCACCACGGGCCGAATCCGCTTGTACTGCTCGACCAGCATCCGGGACCACGCCAGATCCTCCTCGCTCCAGTTCCGCAGGTCGCCGCCGATGCCCATCGCCCCGGCCATCGAGACGTGGAAGCGGTACCGGATCGAGGTCGGGCGGGCGGTGAAGCTGTTCGGGCTGTCGGTGACCCAGGCACCCATGGTCCGGGCGGGCAGCAACTGGCCGTGTCCGTGCTGGATCGCGACCCGGTCGGCGGCGTCGGTGTTGTCGGACGTCCAGACCTGGTCCGCGTAGGCCAGCACGCCCAGGTCGGCCCGGCCGCCGCCGCTCGCGCACGACTCCAGGTACAGGCCGGGACGCGCGGCGCGCAGCCGTTCCATCACCTCGTAGACGCCTCGCGTGTGCTCGATCCAGACCCGGTCGGGATCGGCGGCCCCAGGCTGCCCCGCCTCACTGAAGGGCCGGTTCATGTCCCATTTGAGGAAGACGACGTCCAGCTCGGTGACGGTCCTGACCAGCCATTCGACCGCCCATTCGCGGACGTCCCGGCGGGCGAAGTCGAGCACGTGCTGGTTGCGACGCTGCGTGCGGGTACGGCCGTCCTGGCTAAGGATCCAGTCGGGGTGCGCACGGAAGAGGTCGCTGTCGGGGTTGACCGCCTCGGGCTCGACCCACAGGCCGAAGCCCATGCCCAGCGCGCGGACGTGGTCGGCGAGCGGGCCCAGGCCGTCCGGGAAGCGGTCGGGGTTGGGCCACCAGTCGCCGAGCCCGGCCATGTCGCTGGTGCGGGCGCCGAACCAGGCGTCGTCCACGACGAAGACCTCGACGCCGAGACCCGCGGCCAGCTCGGCCAGCTCGGTCTGCTGCTGCTCGGTGATGTCGAACTCGGTCGCCTCCCACGAGTTGAAGATCAGTGGGCGTTCGGCCGGCCGGGCGGGCAGCACCTCGTCTTCGACGTAGGCGTGCCAGCGGCGGCTGGTGCCGCCGAAGCCGTCGGGGGCGTACAGCCCGGTGAAGACGGGGGTCTCCAGACGCTCGCCGGGGAGCAGCTTCCAGACCAGACCCTCGTGGCCGAACCCGCCTGTCCAGGAGGCGCGGCCGTAGGGGTCGCGGCGCAGTGTGATCCGGCGGCTGCCGCTCCAGGCCAGGGCCGCGCTCCAGACCTCGCCGTGCTCCTCGGCGGCGTCATACGCGTCGAGCATCAGCCAGGGTCCGGCGTGCTGTCCCGTGATGCCGAGGCGGCTGGTGAAGACGGTCTCCCCGACGGGCACCCGGTCGCGCCGGAGCTGGAACTCCCGGCCCCATTCCCCCACCACATGGCTGACCCGGTAGTCGTCGCGGGCCGGGAGCGTCCAGGCGGCGGAGTCGAACCGCAGGACGTCCACCGGCTCCTTGGCGGTGAGGACGGCCCAGCGCTCGATCTGGTCATGGCCGTCCCGGATCCGGTAGTGCAGGTCGAGACCGAGGGAGCGGACACGGTCGGTGAAGGAGAGTGTGAGCCGGTCGTCCTCGACCGTGTGCGAGACGAACCGCCACTCGAAGCCGCGGACGGCGTCGTCGAACCGGACGGTCAGCGACGGCGCCCCGAAGCGCAGGCCGCCCTCGACCGCGTACTCCTCACGGCCGGGGTCGTCGCCACCGGGGTCCTCGGCGGGCAGGTCGGCCGCGATCACGACGGCCTGCTCCAGGGTCAGTGGCCGGCCCCAGTGCACGTGCCGGGGGACGTCGTCGGCGTCCAACTGGAAGGCGTAGGAGGTGCCGGGAGTACTCAGGAGCCAGAGGCGGGCTTCGGAGTGGTGAGCGATCACGCGAATCCTTAAATGTGAGTCTGGCTCATGTTTGGCTCATACGTTAGGCAAGCGAGCCCCCGACGCCAACCCCCTGACGGGGGCTGTCGAAGATCGCTCCAGCGGGGCCTCGCGCGTCCGGGAGGAGGGACGCCGATTCCGGCTGTACGGCGTGCGGGTCCCTCGGGGAGGGACGGTGACCGAGTGCGCGGCGCGTGATTCCCCGCGCTCCGATTTCCCGCGCTCTGCGCGGCGCGGGCGGCGAACGCGCCGGGAAGCCGACCGGGGCCGGGCGGATCAGGAGAGCTGATCCGGCCGGCCCCGGCCTGGGCACCGCAGCACCGCTGCCGTCAGTCGCCGTAGACGCCGACCTCGCGGAGCGAGTAGCCCCACTTGGTGCCGCGCTCCAGCCCCTGGATCCGCACATGGCGCGCGCGGGTTCCGGCGAACCGCGCCGTGTCCAGGCCGCCGTCACCGGCGGCCGTGGACCACACCGTCTTCCAGTTCGTGCCGTCTTCCGACAGCTCGACACGGTACGACTTCGCGTGCGCCTCCTCCCAGTCGAGGGTGACGCGCTTGACCGGGTTCGCGGATCCGAGGTCGATCCGCAGCCACTGGTCGTCGTTCCACTCGCTGGCCCAGCGGGTGCCCGTGTCGCCGTCCACGGCCCGGCCGGGCGCGAAGCTGACGAACGGGTTCCACCACTCCGATGAGGACGCCGAGGCTGCCGCGCCCGAGGCAAGGTTCCTCCCGGACTTGTGCTTCTCGGAGTTCCCCCAGGTGCGGAGGTAGGACTCGGCGCCCGCGAAGAGGTCGTCCACGACGTCCTGGCCGCCGACGATCCGGATGTCCTCGATCCAGTCCGGGACCATGCCGTAGTGCGCGGCGCCCGTGGTGTTGAAGTCCCATGTGCGCTCGCCGGTGGTCTGCTTGTCGATCAGCGAGCCGCCGTCCGTGCTGCGGAAGGGGTATTTCACCGGGTTCGGGGTGTCCCCGCCCCGCGGGCCCGGCCAGCCGCCGACACCGTTCATGTCGGTGCCGTAGCCGTAGCCGACCCCGTACTTCTCGCGCAGCGCCTCCGTGCGCCTGGCCTCCGCGCTGAACGCCTCGGAGCCGCTCATGTACTGGCCGGCGAATCCGCCGAGCTTGTAGAGCCGCTCGGTCCAGCCCATGTCCATCCAGCTGTGCGAGGAGATGACGCCCGGGTACGACTCGGATTCCAGGATGTCCAAGGCCCGACCCGCGGCCTTGACGCTCATGTGGTCGAGCTCCAGCATCATGCCGCGTTTCATCATGCCGCGCACCGCGTACTGACCCAGGTCGGTCAGCCCGCGGGTGTTGCACTGCGCGTCCGAGGCGTACGTCGGGACGGACACCCCCGCCGGCAGCAGCTTCTCCGCCTCGGGCGCCTTCGCGTTACCGATGGGGTTGTCGTGCTGCGGGCCGCGGCAGGTCTCCGTCTTCCAGAAGGTGCCGGTCGACAGGAACTGGCCCGCGTTGATGGCCGTGCCGAGGGCGCCGGAGTCGAAGCGCACCCCGCACAGGGCGTTGTCGAACTTGTGGCACAGGAACATGCTGCGCACGCCCAATTCATACAGCTCGTCCAGGCCGCGGTCGATGTCCTCCTTTCCGCACTGCGCGACGTCCAGGATCTGCTTGCAGCCGAACGGCTCGGAGGTCTCGACCCCCAGGACGACGGCCAGCTTGCCCTGCTCGATGACCTCGCGGGCCTGCGCGCTGTCGGTGACGATCCGGAACCAGCCCTTGCCGGGACCGCCGTACATCCTGTCGATGAAGGACTGCATGTCGTACGACTTCTGCGCTTCGAGACGGATGGCGGTCATCTCGTCGCAGCCGCGGTCCTTGAAGAAGTAGACCGAGCAGATCACGCCGTTGGTGACCAGGTCGTTGACCAGCACCCGCTGGCCACCGCGCCACGCCCGCTCGATCCAGGCGTAGTAGTTCTGCTGGTGGGTCAGCGAGTCGTGGGCGGGCCAGTCCTTGAATGTGGGCCACCCGTTGGGATCGTGCTTGCCGTCGCCGCCCTTGGTGATGAAGTCGAAGATGGCGAGGCTGCCGTCCGGGTAGTGCTCGGGGCAGTCCTTGAGCGCGTCGGCGACACCCTGCTCCGAAAACGGCTTGCCGCAGATCAGCCGGCCGCCGAAGCCCTCGTTGGACATGATGTGGTCGTGGACGTCGACGAAGCCCCTGACACGCCCCTGGGCGTCGGTGCCCTTGAAGGGCTCGCCCGTGACGTTGATCTGCGAGTCGGGCGCGGGCCGCGCGGCCGGATTCCACCAGCCGGGCTCCGCCGCGGAGCTGGGCATCGGGCCGAGCACCAGGGCCATCACGGTGAGGAGCAGTGACACCACCGTGAGAGATCTGAGTCTGTGGTGCGGAGATTGAACCGTGCTCATCACATGAATCCTTAAATGTGAGTTGGGCTCACGTTCCGCTCATACGTTAGGTACCCGAGCCCGCAACGCCAACCCCTCGACGAGGGCTATCGCCGGGAAACGGGAAGAGTGCGCCCCGGGAGACGGGGTGCGCGCGCCCCCGGCACCGAGCCGGTCCGGCCGCCCTTTCGGTGTCCGACCCGCATCGCGGTGACGACGGGTGTGTCCCGGCCGGAGATCCCCGGCCGGGACACACCCGCCCTGCGGCGGGTCGCCCGGTGCGGCTACTTCTTCAGGTAGCCGAGGACGGTCATCATCCCGGACTCGGCGTGGTACACGTTGTGGCAGTGGACCATCCACAGCCCGGGGTTGTCGGCGTCGAAGTCGACGTCGAGCCGCTTGCCCGGCAGCACGATCGAGGTGTCCTTGCGCGCGCCGCCGTCGGCGAGCGCGAAGGTGTGGCCGTGCAGGTGCATGGGGTGCCACATCGTCGTGCTGTTCACGAACGACAGTCGGACGCGTTCGCCGGAGCGGACCGGATAGCGCTGCGCGGGGTCGTACGTCCTGCCGTTGATGGCCCAGTCGTACGTCGCCATCGAGCCGGTGAGCCTGAACTCGACCGTGCGGTCGGGGCGCTTCGCGTCCAGCCGTACGGAATCGTCCGCCTTCAGCCGGCCGCCGTGGAGGACCTGGCGCCTCAGCTCTCCGGGGCGCACGGAGGCGGCGGGCACGGCGCCGCCGCCGGTGCGCAGGACGGCGAGGGCGGTGCGGTTCTTGCCCTCGGCGAGCGCGGTGAGCGGGAACGCGCCGTCCCCGGCGGTGACGAGGGCGTCGATCCGCTCACCCATGCCCAGCAGCAGCGCGTCGGCCCGGGCGTGCCGGACGGGGAAGCCGTCGGCGTGCGTGACGGTGAACCTGTGGCCGCCGAGTGCGACCCGGAACGCGGTGTCGCCACCGGCGTTGATGACACGCAGTCTGATCCGGTCGCCCGGCCTCGCGGTGAAGGTCGAAGGGGCCTGTGGCGTACGGCCGTTGATCAGGTAGTGCGGATAGCCGACGTCCCCGGCGTCGCCGCCCAGCAGATCGCTGCTCGCGCCCATCAGCATCCGGGAGGGGCCGAAGGGGGTGGGGGACGGTGCCCTCCTCGTCCGCGGCGCCGTCATCGACATGTTCGACATGTCGTGGCCCTCCATGCCGCCCGGACCACCGTGGTCCATGCCGCCGGAACCCCCGGAGCCGCCGTGGTGCATGCCGCCCATGCCCTTGGAGAGTTCGGCGAGCACGGCGTCGGGGGTGGAGCCGTCGACACCGTCGACCCAGTCGTCGAGGACGATCACCCACTCCTTGTCGTACGCCAGGGGCTCCTTGGGGTCCTCGACGACGAGCGGGGCGTACAGACCGCGGTCCTGCTGGACGCCGGAGTGGGGGTGGAGCCAGTAGGTGCCGGGGTGGGGGACGGCGAAGCGGTAGTCGAAGGAGGAACCGGCCTTGATGCTCCGCTGGGTGAGGCCCGGCACTCCGTCCATGTCGTTGCGCAGGGCGAGCCCGTGCCAGTGGACGCTCGTGGCCTCGGGCAGGTTGTTGGCGAGGGTGAGCGCGAGGGTGTCGCCCGCGGTGACCCTGATCTCCTTGCCGGGGAGGTCGTCCCCGTACGCCCAGGAGCGGACCGTGCGTCCGCCGCCGAGGTCCAGCCGGGTCTCGACGGCGGTGAGCCTCACCTTCCGCTCGGGGCCGGGCGCGCGGCGGGCCTCGGCCGCGGCGACCTCCTTGCCGTCAGGGGCGAGGTAATCGGCGGTCGGTGACGTGCCGTTCGCGCCGGAGGGGTGGTCCATGCCGCTCGTCGAATCCGAGCAGGCGGTCAACAGGCCGGTACCGGCGGCGGCCAATCCGGCGCCGAGAACGGTACGACGGGTGAGTCCGGTCATGACGGTGAAACCTCTTGAGGAGTCGTTGCGGAAGAACATGAGGAAGACGACGTTCCGCTCATGGCGAGGAGCGGCCGGGCTTCCTATATGCGCAGCGACGACAGACGGCTCAGGAGGGATCCGGGCGGGCCGGGCGGCGGGATCGCGAGGAGCGCGTACGCGAACCGCCGCGTCGCCGGCGGTCCGACGGCGCGGGCGGGCCGTCCGGGAACGGCGCGCGCGAGCAGGAGGGCGCCGATGCCCGCGCCGAGCACGGCGAGACACACGGTGGTGGTGACCCCCGCCCCGTGCGCGGGTGCGGGATCGGTCGTGCGGAAGGGCTCGGCGGCGACCGGCCGGTGTGCCGGTACGGCGGAGGCGTGGGATGCCTGCGCCGGTGTGGCGGAGGCGTGGGACGCGGTCGTGATGTGACCGTCGGACAGTTTGGCGACCGCGTGCTCACCGGGATGGCCGAGTGCGTGCATCATCACGATGCCGAAGAGCAGCGCGACGGCGAGCACGCACCGGCCCAGCCAGGTCGCGGGCTTTCGGCACGCTGCCACGTCGGTCTCCGTTCCCCGTCCGGCTCTGCGGCGTCCGGACCCGGCCATGGTACGGGGTGGGGGTATCCGAGTCGCCGGGAGGCCGGTGCGGTGCGAGTGCCGTCACCGGGAACTGTCGAACCGTTGTCCTGGCTAAAGGTGAAGCGGCTGAAAGACCGTCGGCATGCCGACCAGGCAAGTCCGCGGAGCGTGACGCGCGGTGGCGTTCCGTTGATGAACGCCTGGCGATTCGCGGCATTTTTCACCTTTGGTCGGATAGCGGCTTCTATGACTTGTTGGTCGTAGGGGGGCGTCGTAGTGTCGGTAGTGCCGCTGCAGAAGCAGGGAGCGGTGCGACAGCAAGTCCTCCGAAGGAGGCAAAGATGAAGGTTCGTAGCATCTTCGACCACAGGGACAGGGACCACGACCATGGCTATGACCACGGCTATGGGCGCGGAAGGGACCGCGGACGCGGTCGTGGGCGCGGAGACCGTGACCACGGCGGCTACAGGCGCGACGGACGCGGCTGGTACTGACCCGCTTCCCTGACTCCATCCCCGATTCGAGGCGGCTCGTGCTCCGGCGCGGGTCGGCCTCCCGTTTTTCGGGCCGTGTCTCCTCGTCTCCTCTCGTTTTATGGGTCCATGTCTATGGAGTCGGTCCATAGCCCCGGTGTACGTGCGACGTGACGCTCATGCTGCGTGGTTCCGCGGGCCGTTCGGTGCCCGACGACGACTCCATCCCCGACGACGGACCTCCCCCGGACGACGGTCTCCCCACAGGCGCGGGGCGTGCCGGGGACGCGGTGTCGGATGTCCCGGTCCGCACCGACCCGATCGGCGTCTGGATGGCGTTCCGGCGGTTCTGGCCGTTGACGCGGGGGGATCGCGGGTGGCTGGTGCTGGTCTTCGTGTGCGCGGTGCTGTCCGCCGTCGCGGAGACGGTGACGGTGCTGCTGTTCGCCGAGCTGACCGATACGGCACTGGGGCAGGGATCGGTCAGCGCGTTCTGGCGGCCGGCGGGGCTGTGGCTGGCGGTGGCGTTCGCGGGAGCCGTGACGGGGTATCTGGGCAACTCGCTGGCGGCGTGGACCGCGGAGCGTTTCGTACTCCGGCTGCGGGCGCGGGTCTTCGGCCATCTGCAGACGCTGCCACCGCACTTCTACCAGGCCAACCGGCGCGGTGACCTGGTCGAACGGCTGACGGGCGATGTGGAGGCGATCGAGGCGCTGGTGGTGTCCGGGATCGTGGGGGCGGCCTCGGCCCTGTTCAGCACCGTCTTCTACGCGGCGGCCGCGTTGTGGCTGCGCTGGGACCTGGCCCTGGCCACCTTCCTCATGGTCCCGTTGTTCTGGTTCACCACCCGCCGGTTCGCCGGGCCGCTGCGCGCGGTGTCGCGGCGCGGACGCGCGGCGGACGGGGCGATCACCGCGGTGGTCGAGGAGACCCTGGTCAACGTCGTCATGACGCAGGCGTACAACCGGCAGCGCGCCGAGGAGGAACGGCTGCTCGGCAGGGCGCTCATCCGGCTGAGGACGTCCGTGCGGGCGGTGCGGCTGACCGAGTTCTACGAACAACTCGTCGAGGTCCTGGAGACGCTGTGCGTCCTGACCATCATCGGCCTGGGCGCGTGGGAGATCTCCGAGGGGCGGATGACCCTGGGAC
Source organism: Streptomyces sp. NPDC047982 (assembly GCF_043204165.1). NCBI lineage: Bacteria > Bacillati > Actinomycetota > Actinomycetes > Kitasatosporales > Streptomycetaceae > Streptomyces > Streptomyces sp. NPDC047982. Next base: position 355,397 of record NZ_JBIDBS010000002.1, read on the forward strand.
AACTGCTGGCGTTCGCCGCGTTCGTCGGCTACCTCTACCCGCCCATCCGCTCCCTGGGCCAGCTCGGCCTGACCGCCACCGCCGCGACCGCCGGGGCCGAACGCCTCCTGGAGATCCTCGACACCTCGCCCACGGTCACCGATCCCGCCCCCGGCGCCGACTGCGCGTTGCCCGCCGTGCTTCCGGGCCGGGCGCGGGGCGAGGTGGAGGTGTGCGGCGTCCGGTTCCGTTATCCGGGCGGCGACCAACCCGTGCTGCGGGACCTCTCGTTCACCGCGAGCCCCGGCGAACTCGTCGTCATCACCGGCCCCAGCGGTGCGGGCAAGTCGACCCTCGCCGCGCTTCTCCTGCGGTTCTACGACCCCGACGCCGGCACCATCCGCCTCGACGGCGTCCCCGCCGACCGCATGCCCCTGGCCCGTCTGCGTGCCAACATCACCCTCCTGCCCCAGGAAACGCTCGTCCTGCACGACACCATCGCGAAGAACATCGCCTGCGGCCACGACCGCACACCCCACCACGACGACATCGTCGCCGCCGCGCGCGCCGCCGACGCCGACCGCTTCGTCCGCGCCCTGCCCGACGGCTACGACACCGTCATCTCCCCCGGCACCTCCCGCCTCTCCGGCGGCCAGCTCCAGCGCATCGCCATCGCGCGCGCCATGCTCCGCGACGCCCCCGTCCTCCTCCTCGACGAACCCACCACCGGCCTCGACACCCTCGCCGTGCAACGCATCATCACCCCTCTCAAACGCCTCGCCCACGGCCGCACCACCCTCGTCATCACCCACGACCTCACCCTCGCCCCCGACGCCGATCGCATCCTCGTCCTCGACGAAGGACGCCTGGTCGAATCGGGCACCCACGCCCAGCTCCTCCACCGCCAGGGGCTCTACACCACCCTTTTCCGCCACCACCCGCACCCCGGCAAGGAGGGACCCCGCCCGGCGGGTGCATGACAGTCGCTACCATCCTCTGTGACCGAAACAGCCCCGAAGGACGAAGCGGCGGCCGAGGAGCCCGTCCGCCGTGGCCGCATACTCGCCGACCTGACCCCCCTGCGCACGTCCCCCGACTACCGGCGGCTCTGGTTCGGCAACACGGTCTCCTGGATCGGGCAGGGGATGACGGCGCTCGCCGTCTCGCTCCAGGTCTACGACATCACCGGGTCCGCCTTCTCCGTCGGGCTCATCGGCTTCTGCTCGTTCCTGCCGCTGGTCGTCTTCGGGCTGTACGGGGGCGCTGTCGCCGACACCCTCGACCGGCGCAAGCTGGGGCTGGTCAGCGCGGCGGGGTCGTTCGTGCTCTCCGTCGTGCTGCTCGCCGCCGCCGTCGCAGGGGTGGAAGAGGTGGGGCTGCTGTACGCGGTCGTCGCGCTCCAGGCGGCCTGCTTCGCGGTCAACTCACCGGCCCGCAGTTCGATGATCGCCCGGCTGCTGCCGCCCGAGCAGTTGCCCGCCGCCAACGCGCTCAGTTCCCTCACCAGCACCACCGGCACCCTGCTCGGGCCGATGCTCGGCGGTCTCCTCGTCGGCTGGTGGGGATACCGCGCCGCCTACACCGTCGACGCCGTCACCTTCACCGCATCCCTGTACGCGATGTGGCGGCTGCCCTCGATGCTGCCGGAACGGTCGATGCCGCGGGACCGGGAGGCGGACACGGGCACGGGCGCGGGCACGGGCACGGGTGCGGGCAGGAACAGGGCCTCCGTCGCGGACGGGTTGCGGTTCCTGGGTGCCAGGCCCAATCTGCGGATGACGTTCCTCACCGACCTGTGCGCCATGGTGCTGGCCCATCCCCGGGCGCTGTTCCCCGTCGTCGCCGTGGCCTGGTACGGCGGCGACGCGAGGACCACCGGTCTGCTGGTCGCGGCCCCGGCACTGGGGGCACTGCTGGGCGGGGTGTTCTCGGGATGGCTGGGGCGTGTGCGCCGCCACGGTCTCGCCGTGCTCCTCGCCGTCGCCTGCTGGGGCACCGCCATCGCCCTGTTCGGGCTGACCCGTCAGCTCTGGCTCGGGCTGCTCTTCCTGGCGCTCGCCGGATGCGCGGACACCGTCTCGATGGTCTTCCGGAACACCATGCTCCAGGCGGCGGTGCCGGACGAGATGCGCGGACGGCTGCAGGGCGTGTTCATCGTCGTCGTGGCGGGCGGGCCCAGGCTCGGTGACTTCCTGGCCGGTTCGGTCTGCGACCTGGCCTCGCCCGGTGTGGCCGTGACCGGGGGAGGGATCGCCTGTGTCCTCGCCGTGTCACTGCTGGGAATGCGGTGGCGCGGATTCGCCCGGTACGACGCGAAGGACCCGCGCCCGTGACACCGGGGGTCGGCGCGGAGGGCCGGGTCGCGGGGCGCGGGCACGGCCCCGGCCGGCCGCCGGTCAGGGGTGCAGCGACCGCTTCATGACCTTGCCCAGGTCGTTGCGGGGCAGCGCCTCCAGATAGCGGACCGCACGCGGGCGCTTGTGCGGGGCCAGCTGCGCGGCGACGTGGTCCGCGAGCTCGGCCTCGGCCGGGGGAGCGGCGGGGTCGGCCGGCACCACCCACGCGACGATCCGCTCGCCCAGATCCGGGTCCGGCTCCCCGGTGACGGCGGCCTCGCGGACGCCGGGGTGGTCGAGGAGCGCGTTCTCGATCTCCCCCGCACCGATCTTGTAGCCGCCGCTCTTGATCAGGTCGGTGGCCTTGCGGCCGACGATCCGTACGTAGCCGTCGGCGTCCCGGGTGGCCATGTCGCCGGTGCGGAACCAGCCGTCGGCGGTGAGCGCGGCGGCCGTGGCATCGGGGCGGTTGAGATAGCCGGTGAAGAGGTTCGGGCCGCGCACCTGGATCTCGCCGATGGTGTCCGGGCCGCTGCCCGCGAGGACGGTGCCGTCCTCCTCGACCAGGCGCAGTTCGACACCGGCCAGGGGCGCGCCGACCGTGCCGGGGCGCGGCTCGCCGTCGGCCCGGACGCCGGTGTTCATCAGGGTCTCCGTCATGCCGTAGCGCTCGATCACCCGGCGGCCGGTCGCCGCCGCGATCCGCTCATGGTCGTGGACCGGCAGCGCCGCCGATCCGGACACCAGCAGCCGGGCCCCGGCCAGCGCCTTCGCCAGCCCGGCCGCCCCCGGACCGGAGCCGTCCAGGGCCTCGGCCAGCCGGTGGTACATCGTCGGCACGCCGAAGAGCACCGTGCCGCCGGACGACAGCTCCCGGGCCACCCCGTCGGTGGAGAACCGGCCCAGGTGCCGCACCGACCCGCCCCGGCGCAGCGGCCCCAGCACGCCCAGGATCAGCCCGTGCACATGGAACAGCGGCAGGGCGTGGACGAGCACGTCGTCGCCGGTCCACCGCCAGGCGTCCGCCAGCGCGTCCAGCGAGGCGGCGATCGCCCGCCGGGGCAGGACCGCGCCCTTGGGCGGGCCCGTGGTGCCGGAGGTGTAGACGATCAGCGCGGGGGACTCGGGGGACGGCTCCGGGAACGGGGTCGCGGCGCCGCCCTCGACGCCGGGTGCCGCGCCGTCGCCGTACGGCTCGGCGTCGACGTCGATACGGACCGGCGCGTCCAGTACGGGCGGGAGCGCGTCGTCCGCCCCGGCCAGCACGGCGCCGGGCTCGCTGTCGGCCACGATGTGTCCGAGTTCGCGCGCCCCCGTCCTCGGGTTGAGCGGCACGGCGGGCACCCCGGCCCGCAGCGCCGCCACGACGGCGACCACGGTCTGTGGAGTGGGGGTGGCCCAGACGGCGACCCGCCGGGCTCCGGCGAGCCGCGCGGCGAGCCGGGCGGAGGCGGCGTCCAGCCGTTCGTACGTCAACGAATGTGCGCCGAACCGGACGGCCTCGCGTACGGAGGCGTCGGCGGGCAGCGGCAGAAGAGGGGTCATTTGCCCGACCCTAACGACCTGGGGGCCCATAGGGAGCGGGCTCGCGCCGCGTGGACCACGGGCGCCGCCACGACCGCCAGGAACGGCGGGTCGGCGCCGTGCGCGGCGATCCGCGGGCCGCCATGCCGGGCGCCCGCCCCGCGACGGCCGCTCCGGAACAGGCTCCCGGAGCGGCCGGGGACCTTGGACGTCGTTTCTTCACCACATGAACCGATGAACCGATGCCTTGGAGGCTGGGGAGAAAACCCAGGGAATGCTGCGAAATGCCTTGTACGGGCTCAATCGGGGGAAAGCCTGGGACAATCGCGGTATGGACCGTCTGGACAGGGAAATCCTCGGCATCCTCCAGGAGGACGCCAGGATCTCGTACCGCGATCTGGGCGCACGGATCGGGCTCAGCGCCAACGCCGCCGCGGACCGGGTGCGCCGACTGCGGCGCGACGGTGTGATCCGCGGATTCACCGTGATCATCGACCCGGCCGCCGACACCCGTACGGGCCTGGTCGTGTTCATCGACGTGACACTGCGGATCGACACGACGAACGAAACGTTCGAACGGGCCGTGCTCGCCCTTCCCGGCATCACCGAGGTGGTGCACGTGACCGGCGGCCACGACTACCTCGTCCGGGCCACCGTCGCCGACACCGCCGCCCTGGACGGTCTGCTGCGCAGGCTCAAGCGGGAGGCCGGTGTCGCGCACTCCAACACCCGGGTCGCGCTCAGGGCGGCGCCCGCCCGGTGAGACGGCGTTCGGGGCGGCGCCTGCGTCGGGCAGCCCGGACCGGTGTCCCGCCGTCCGGTGACGGTCCGCCCGGCATCCGTGACGGTTCGCTCAGAGCGGCGCCTGCCAGGTGACGGTCGACGAGCGCGAGCCGTCCTCCTCGCGGCCGTCGTCGGCCACCACCAGCCGCACCGCGGGGCGCCCGTCCGGCTCCACGGCTGTCGCGTCCACCTCGACCTCGATCGCCGACACGCCCGTACGCCGGTGCGCGGCGGCTAGCGCGCCGCGCAGCACGGCGAGCAGCTCCCGCTCCACCGGCTCCCGCACCAGCGCGTCGACGGCCCCGTCGAACTGCACCGACGGCTGGAAACCGAGGACGGCGGCGGCGCCCCCGGTTTCCCTCAGCACCCGGCCGCGGAAGGTGGTGGGAACCTCCGCCGGTGGCTGCTGGAGGGCGAAGATCGCCGTCCGCACCTCCTGAATGGTGGAGTCCAGTTCGTCCACGGCCTGGTCGAGCAACTCGTCCGTCTCCGGCGAAGGAGCCCTGCGGCGGGTCGACTCCAGCATCATCTCGGTCGCGAACAGCCGCTGGACGACGAGGTCGTGCAGATCGCGGGCGATCCGGTCCCGGTCCTCGTACACCGCGAGCTGTTCCCGGTTGTGCTGCGCGTCCGCCAGGACCAGCGCGAGCGCGGCCTGGGAGGCGAACTGCGAGGCCAGTTGCCGGTCCAGAGCCGTGTACGGGGGGCCGCCGCGCCGCCGGGGCAGGGCGAGTGTGCCGATCAGCCGCCCGCCGCTCTGCAACGGCAGCATCATGCTGGGCCCGAACCGCGACCGCACATGCGTCGTCATCCGCGGGTCGGTCGCCGAGTCGTCGATGAACACCGGTTCGCCGCCCAACAGGTGGACCAGTACGGCGGAGCCGGGCTCGATGGTCGTGCCGACGATCCCGGCCGGGTCGTCGCGCGTGGACGCGGTGACGATCTCCATGCCGCCCTCCTCGGTCGGCTGGAGGATCACCCCCGCGCCGGCGTCGGCGAGCGTCCGGGCCGCCTCGGCGACGGTCATCAGCGCGTCGGCCGCGTTGCCCCCGGTCAGCAGGGTGGTGGTGACGGCGGCCGCCCCCTCGATCCAGCGTTCCCGCTGCCGGGCCTCCTCGTACAGCCGCGCGTTGCCGATCGCGGTCCCGGCGCGCGAGGCCAGCACCCGCAGCAGCGCCATGTCCGTGTCGGTGAAACGGCCGGTGCTCTTCTCGGTGAGGCAGAGGTTGCCGAAGACCTGGTCCTCGACGCGCAGCGGCGCTCCGAGGAAGGAGCGCGTCCCCGGATGGCCGGGCGGTACGCCGCTGGAGCGCGGGTCGGCGGGCGGGTCGTCGGAGCGCAGCGTGCGCGGTTCGGCGACGAGGGCGCCGAGCATCCCCGTGCGGCCGTCCGGGAGGTCGTCGATGCCCGAGGTGAACAGCTCGCCGATGGTGCCGAGCCCGGGATCGAGCACGCCGAGCGCGCCGTACCGGGCTCCGGTCAGGGCGGTCGCCGCGTCCACGACCTGCTGGAGGGTGGCGCGCAGTTCGAGGTCGTTGCCGACGCCGAGCACCTTTTCCAGGAACGTCGGCAACGGGGACGGCGAGCCCTCCGGCGGCCCGGCCTCCGCTGCCTCCGGTCCCGGGCCGGCCTCCGCTGCCTCCGGTCCCGGCCCGGCCGCCGCCGCCCCCGGTCCCGGGACGGACGAGGGCGCGCCCGGCCCCTCGCCCGCGCCTCGCGCGTCCGGGGCGGCCGTGCCCGGTCCGGACGTGTCCTGGCCGCTCGCGTCCTGTCCGGTCGTGTCCTGGTCGGTCACGTCCTCCGGATTCGCTGATTCCTCGGTCATGCGTGCACCCCCCCTGCGTTGATCAGCAGGCGATCGGGTCGAGAACCAACGGTTCGATCTTCCCGTCCAGCATCGCACCCAGCCCCAGGACGGAGCACACGTCGGGCCGCTCCGCGATGTGCACCGGCACGCCCGTCGCCTTCCGCAGCATCCGGTCGAGACCGGGCAGCAGTGCGCTCCCGCCGACCATCATGATCCCGCAGTCGGTGACGTCGGCCACCAGATCGGGCGGGCATTCGCGCAGGACCTTGCCCAGACCGTCGAGCACCGAGGTCAGCGGGGCGTGGATCGCCTGCCGGATCGAGTCCGTGTCCACCCGCACCGAACGGGCCAGTCCGGTCGCCACGTCCCGGCCGTGGATCTCGGTCATCGAGGGGGCCCGCGAGGCCGGCCCGGTGCCGCTGAGCGCCAGTTGGAGCGGTCGCACGGCCTGGCTCGGCAGCATCAGCTCGTGGTGCTGCCGCAGATGCTGGATCACCGCGTGATCGATGGCGTCGCCGCCGACCGGTACGCGCGCGGCGGTCACGATCGAACCCAGCGAGAGGACCGCGATCTGGGTCGTCGCCGCCCCGCACACCATGATCATGGTGGCCGTCGGCTGCTCGACGGGAAGTCCGCAGCCCACAGCCGCCGCGATCAGGGTGTCGACCAGCTCCACCCGTCGCGCGCCCAGCCCGACCAGGGTCTCCACGGTGGCCCGCTGGGCGAGCGGATCGCTGTCGTGCGGAGTGCAGGCGGCGGCCCGCAGCCGGGGCTTGCGGCGCAGCTGGCGGCGGAGCTTCTCACCCAGTAGCTGACGAAGCATCCGCTGGGCCATGTCGATGTCGATGACGGTCCCGCCGGTGACCGGACGGGCCACCCGGATGTAGTCGGGGGTGCGACCCGTCATCTGCTCCGCGAGTTCACCGACGGCGATGAGCGAGCCGGTACGGGTGTTCACGGCGGCAGCGCTCGGTTCGTCGACGACGAGTCCCAGTCCCTTGACGTACACGCGGGTCCGGGCGGCCCCGAGGTCGACGGCGACATGGCAACGGCGCAACTGCTCAAGGCTGACGGTCACGGCGGCTTCTCCCGGGAGCACGGTGGGGGGTGCCGGCGGCGGCCGGCCCTCCTCGCATCGTGCGCCGTTCGGAGTCATGTCGCGCGCCGAGTGAGCCGTAGGGGGTACGGGGCCGCTGGAGTGACGGGGCCGGGGCGGCGGGAGGACATGGCGCGCCGGGCCCGCCGTCCCCTCCCGGCCGGGCTCACCCGGGCAGCAGCCGCTGGAACAGTCCCCAGGTGAATTCGGCGACATGCCGCTCGCCCGTCCCCGGCGCGGTGATCGCGAGCGCCGACCGGGTCGGCGCGCCGCCCTCCATCGGACGGGCCGGCGCGAAGGCCCGCGCCACCTCGTCCACCGTGGCCGACCAGGGGCGCAGGTCCTCGACCGCGCGCAGTTCGGGGCCCGCCGCGCCCGGAGCCCTGACCAGCCACTCGTTCCACACGGCCCCGCCTGGAGCGACCATCACCTCGAACCGCAGCTCCGGCCAGAGCGGCACCGGCCAGCGCAACGCGTCGCACTCCAGATCCCCGATCACGCGGCGCGCCGACGACTCGGGCTCGCCCAGCACGGAACGGTAACGGCGCAGTGCGCCCCGCCCCCGCGGCGCCCGCACCATGGCCTGCCAACGGCGGTTCGCCTCCCGTATCTCGGCGGTCGAGGCGCACAGCTCGCGTCGGGCCTCCTCGACGAGACCGGGCTGGTGGTCGGCCATCCGGCGCAGCAGGACGAGCTGGAATTCGCGGGGACCGAACGGGATCGCCGCGTTCATGGGGTCAACGGTCCCACGCCGACGGGGAGCGGCCGTCCCCGCCGCCGCACGATGGAGCAGCCGGAGCAGCCGGAGCGGCAGGAGCGGCAGCAGGAGCCGAGGAGGGAGTCACGGGCCCGCCTCACCCAGCAGCCGGAGCAGCCGGAGCAGCAGCATCCGCCGGGGCAGTCACCGGAGGCCGTCCGCCGGGCCCGCCTCGCCCAGCATCCGCCGCAGCAGGTCCCGCAGCATCGTCCGGTCCGCGTCCGACAGCCCGGCCAGCGGCTCCCGCGCGAAGGTGAGCGAATCGCGCAGCTCCTGAGCCGTGCGCGTGCCCCGCTCCGTCGGGGCGGCCAGTTTCACCCGGCGGTCGGCCGGATCCGGACGGCGCTCCACCAGACCGCGCGACTCCAGCCGGTCGACGATCCCGGTGACGTTCGACGGCTCGCACTTCAGTTTCTGGGCGATCCGGCGCATCGGCATCGGCTCCAGGGCGAGCAGCCCGAGGACGCGCGCCTGGGCGCCGGTGAGGGAGTGGGATGCCGCGGCCTCGTCGTACTCCTCGTAGTAGCGCGCCACGACGGTGCCGATGAGCTCGACGACTTCGAGGGTCAGAGGATCTGAACGGGTGGTGGACATGGCGCCCAGGATACCCAGTTACTTGACAACGTGAAATATCTAGGGTCATCGTTGTTTCATGTCTTGAAGCATTATCCTGAAGCATTTTCGCTTTCGTGGCCCACCAGCCCCCGGGCGAAGCTTCCCCCCACCCGTGACGCATTGAGGAGAACCCGAGCCCATGTCCGCAGCACTTCCCACGACCGGCCGTGAATGGCACCTCGTCGCCCGCCCCCACGGCTGGCCGAAGGCCGAGGACCTCGCGCTGCGGGAGGCGCCGGTCACCGCACCCGGCGAGGGCCGCGTCCTCGTGCGCAACCTGCACTTCTCGGTCGACCCGTACATGAGGGGAAGGATGAACGACGTGAAGTCGTACGCCCCGCCCTTCGCGCTCGACCGGCCCATGGACGGCGGCGCGGTCGGCGAGGTCATCGCCTCGAACGCGGCGGGCTTCGCGGTCGGCGACCATGTGCTGCACGGTCTCGGCTGGCGGGAGTACGCGGAGGTCCCGGCCGGGCACGCGGTGAAGGTCGACGCGTCGCTCGCCCCGCTCTCCGCCTACCTGGGCGTGCTCGGCATGCCCGGCCTCACCGCGTACGCGGGACTCTTCGAGGTCGCCTCGTTCAAGGCGGGCGACGCCGTGTTCGTGTCCGGTGCGGCCGGTGCGGTGGGCAGCCAGGTCGGGCAGATGGCGCGGATCAAGGGCGCCTCGCGGGTCGTCGGCTCGGCCGGTTCCGACGAGAAGGTCCGGCTCCTCGTGGAGGAGTACGGCTTCGACGCGGCCTTCAACTACAAGAACGGCCCGGTCGCCGAGCAGCTGAGCCAGGCGGCTCCCGACGGCATCGACGTCTACTTCGACAACGTCGGCGGCGAGCACCTGGAGGCGGCGATCTCCTCCCTCCACGTGCACGGCCGGGTCACCGTCTGCGGCATGATCGCGCAGTACAACGCCACCGAGCCGACCCCCGCCCCGCGCAACCTCGCCCTGGTCATCGGCAAGCGGCTGCGCATCCAGGGCATGCTCGTCCGCGATCACGAGGCGCTCCAGCCGCGATGCGTCGAGGACGTCGCCGGATGGCTGGCCTCCGGCGAACTGAAGTACCGCGAGACCTTCGTCCACGGCATCGAGAACGGCTTCGACGCCTTCCTCGGCCTGCTGCGCGGCGAGAACACCGGAAAGATGATCGTCTCCCTCGTCTGACGGGCGCCACGGCGCACCCGGCAGACACGGGCCCGGTGCCGTGAGGGCGCCGGGCCCGTGTGTCTGGCCGTCGCGATCGTGGGAGCGGGTCGCGGCGCACAGCACGGCCCTCTGCCGTCCCGGGGGCCGTCCTCCCACCAGTACTCTGACGCCATGCGTGATCTCAGGGCGGGTTTCGGTTACTTGGTGGCGGGACAGCGATGGGTCGGCCGGCACGGCCGCTGGTTCGGGTTCGGGTTGCTGCCCGGACTCGTCACCCTCGTCCTGTACGCGGCGGCGCTCGTCGGTCTCGGCTACGGCGCCGACGACCTGGTGGCGTGGGCGACGCCGTTCGCCGACGACTGGTCGTCGCCGTGGCTCGGGCTGCTCCGCACCACCCTGACCGTGCTGGTCTTCGCCTTCGGGCTCTTCCTCGCCGTGATCACGTTCACCGCTGTGACGCTGCTGGTCGGCCAGCCCTTCTACGAGTCGCTGTCCGAGCAGGTCGACCGCACGGAGGGCGGTGACGTCCCCGAGTCCGGGCTGCCGCTGTGGCGGGAGCTGTGGATATCCGCCGTCGACAGCGTCCGGATCCTGGTGCGGGTGGGGCTGTACTCGCTGCTGCTGTTCGCCCTCGGATTCGTGCCGGTGATCGGGCAGACCGTCGTCCCGGCGATCGGTTTCTGCGTCACCGGCTACTTCCTCTCCGAGGAACTCACCGCCGTCGCGCTCCAGCGGCGCGGCATGGTCCTGAAGGACCGGCTCGCCCTGCTGCGCGGCCGCCGCATGCTGGCCCTCGGCTTCGGCGTGCCGCTGGGGCTCGCCTTCCTCGTCCCGTTCGTCGCCGTGTTCCTGATGCCGGGCGCCGTCGCCGGGGCCACCCTGCTGGCCCGGGACCTGGTGGCACCCGAGGGCGACGGCGAGGGCGACGCCGACGAGGAGAGGCAGGGGGGCGCGGGCCCCGGCGCCGCGGGGGCGGCCCCCGCCCCGTACACCCCCGGCCGGGGCTGACGGAGGAGGACCGCCCCGGGGCCGCCACGGTGCGGTCGGGCGGTGTGCACTTCTCGCACGTCCGGGGCGGTCGGGCGGTGTGCACTTCTCGCACGTCCGGTGCGGTCAGGCGGTGTGCACCTCCAGCGCGGTCCTGACCGCCGACTCCAGGGCCCCCTCGATCCAGGCGGGTTTCACCGAGGTGTGGCAGCCCGCGAAGTGCAGCGGCCCCTCGACCGACCGCACGTGGGCGAGGAGCTCGGTGTGCTGGCCCGGGAGCAGCACCGACGCCTCGCCGTACGCGTAGGGGTCGCGCATCCACGACTGGGTGGCGCCGACGCCCGTGTAGAAGACCTCGACGCGCTGCCCGTACACGTCCTGGACCCCGCCCAGCGCGTGCGGGTAGCGCTCGTCGTCGTCCAGGGAGTCCCACTTCAGCGCGTCGTCGGCCCAGCTGTACGAGGCGAGGACCACCCCTCCCGCGCTGCCCTCGACCGGATGGGACGGCTGGAAGACGAAACGGTTGGGATTGTCGGTGACCGAACCGCCGCCGATGACGTGCGCCGCCTCGGGCTGGTTGCGGGCGGTGGCCCGGTGCGCCGCGTAGTGCACCTTCTGATGGGGCGGGAGGTGGCCGGACGGCACGGACGGGTGGGCGCCCAGCAGCGAGCCGTCGGCCGGTGCCTTTCCCAGCCGGTAGGCGTCGTACAGACCGGGCCTGATCCGGTCCAGCTCCCTCTTCCAGTCCTTCTCCTCGAACTCCCACCAGCGGCGGCTGAATTCGAGCAGCACCTTGGTCGCCGCGTCGTAGTGGATCTCGGTGATCGCGCGCCGCTTCCCGTACGACAGCAGGGGACTGACGGGGATGTGGCGCAGCCCGGAGAACGGCACGGTCACGATGGCCCGGTCGCCGGTGAACGTCTCGCGCACCAGCGGTCTGCCGTCGCGGCCCTCGGAGATGGTCTCGATCCGGACGCCGTCCTTCCCGTGGCTGATCCGGGTGGCGCGGCGGTCCAGCCGCACCAGGTCCCTGACCTTCTCGTACATCGCGTCGGCGAGTGTGCCGGTGCCGCCCGGCAGTTCGAAGAACGCCGTGTCCGGGCTGATCAGGGACGCTCCGATGAAGCTGTGCACGAAGGAGAGGTGGAGGCGCGAGGTGAGGTTCTCGACCGTGCCGACGAGGTCGACGGTGCGCTCGTCGAGCTTGGCCGCCTCGGTCAGGAAGCGGAACATCGACCAGTGCCCGTAGCGCTGGACGACCCGCGCCCAGCCCTCGACGAGTTCGCGGCCCTGCTTGCCCTCGAACTCCCCCCGTACGGGCGCGAACGCCTCCCGCAGGATCGTGGCGGCGGGCTTGTCCTCGAACCGTGCCGGGACGCCGAACGAGCGGTTGATCGCGCGGGGCCGGGCCGCGTAGTCCGCCTTGCGCATCCGGATGCCGTTGACGCGGATCCAGGTGTGGTTGACCGGGCGGCCCTGGGCGTCGACGTCGACCAGGTGGAAGCGGCGGCGCTTCAGCCCGAGACCGTCGATCAGGCCGGTGACCAGGGGATGGCTGTCCGGGATTCGCATCGCGCCGGCCTCGGCGTACTGTTTCGGGTCGGCGAACGGCGCCCGCGCGCGCTCGTGGCCGCCCCGGCGGAACGTTTTGACACGGCCTCCGACGCGGTTGCCGTTCGCCTCGATCACGGTGACGGTGTGCCCGGCATCGCGCAGCAGCCGGGCGGCGGTCAGCCCGGCCGGGCCCGCGCCCACGACCAGCACCTTCTTGGGGGGCTTGCGACCACGCGGCAGGCCCTTGGACAGCAGGACGTCCTTGTAGTACGGGACCAGCGGCCGGTCGTCCTCGCCGCGTACCAGGATGGCGCGGGCGACGTCCAGGCAGGTGGCCCAGTCCGTTCCGGCCGCCGCGGGCGCGAGCGCGGTTCCGGACGCGGCGTCGACGGCGGCGGGAGCGGCGGCACTCGCGGGGCCGGCGGCGGCCGTGGCGAGCGCGGCGGCGCCGGCCGCGGCACCGGCGATCACGTGGCGGCGGGAAGGCGGCCCGGACGGCGGGCCGGACGCGGTTCCGGCGGGCAGGCCGCAGGAGGGCCCGGTGGGTTCGGAAGTCATGCGCCCACCCTGGTCCCCCCTCGTTCCGCACGTGCGCGGGCCGCCCGTAAATCACCCGCAGGTGTGGCCCAAATTCCTTTTCACGGAAGTGAATTGACGCGCCGTGCTATTCCGGGGAGGGGCGCGGCGGCCGCGTTTCCTCCTCGCCCTCCGGCCGCGCCGGACGCAGCAGCGCCAGGAAGTCCCGGAACGCGGCGGGCATGTCCACCGCCCCCGGATCCAGCAGCCATTGGTACTGGAGCCCGTCCATCACGGCCACCAGCAGCGGCGCCGCGCGTTCGGGTGTCAGTCCGCCCGGCAGCCGCTCGCCGAACTCGGCGCGGAGCATCGCCGCCATGGCCGCGCGCGCCTGCGCGCAGCGGCCGGTGAAGAAATCCCGGGCCGGGTGGCCCTCCGTCACGCTTTCACCGAGCAGTGCCGAGAACGTCTGGACGATCCCGGGCCGCATCGCGTTGTACTCCACGAGCGAGTCCAGCAGTTCGGTGCGCCAGGTGCCGCCGCTGCGGGCGACGCCGCCGGGGTCCCACTGGTCGCGTTCCTCCAGCACCGCGATGAGCAGCGCCTCCTTGGTCGGGAAGTGGTGCAGCAGCCCCTGCTGGCTGAGGCCGACCCGCTCGGCCACGGCGCTCAGCGAGGCGCCGCGATAGCCGCGCTCGGCGATCACCTCGAACGCGGCACGGATGATCTCCGCCCGCCGCTCCGCGCTTCTGGCCCGCGCCATCGTCCCGGCCCCTTTCGGTGCTGCGTCCGTCCCGGGCCCGTCCCCGGGTGCCCGTCCGGAGCCCCGTCCCCGAGTGCCCGCCGCGGAATGTTCACTCCGGTGTGTCCGTCCGCGATATGTCCGCCCCCGCGTACCGGCCCCGCTCCGAGGACCGTACGCCATTCGTTTGCGTAACGGAAACATAACGAAACCTACTGATCAGTCGGTCATGTGGCGACTATGGGAAACAGCACTATTCAGGACATCGACGAGGAGATCCGGCCGTGGCAGACACGCCCGCCCCCATCCACCCCGACGCGGCCCGGGAGGTCGCGGTCGAGAAGGCGCTGGCCGCCCTCGGCCTCGACGACAAGGCCCGGCTGCTGGCCGGACAGGACATGTGGTCGCTGCCCGCGCTCCCCGCCATCGGCCTGCGCTCCCTGGTGATGTCCGACGGGCCCATCGGCGTCCGAGGGGCCGCGTGGAGCGCCGACGACCCGTCCGTCGCGCTGCCCTCGCCCACCGCGCTCGCCGCGACCTGGGACCCGGCCCTCGCCCGCCGGGCCGGCCGGCTGCTGGCCCAGGAGGCCCACCGCAAGGGGGTGCACGTCCTCCTCGCCCCGACCGTGAACCTCCACCGGTCCCCGCTCGGCGGGCGTCACTTCGAGGCGTACAGCGAGGACCCGTACCTCACCGGCGAGATCGGCACCGGTTACGTTCGCGGCGTGCAGGACGGCGGCGTCGGCACCACGGTCAAGCACTTCGTCGCCAACGACGCCGAGACCGACCGTTTCACCGTCGACAACATCGTCTCCCCGCGCGCCCTGCGCGAGATCTACCTCGCCCCCTTCGAACGCATCGTCAAGAACGCCCATCCGTGGGGCGTCATGTCCGCCTACAACCAGGTCAACGGCTCCAGCATGACCGAGCACCGCTACCTCCAGAACGCGGTGCTGCGCGGCGAATGGGGCTTCGACGGCTTCATCGTCTCCGACTGGCTGGCCGCCCGTTCCACCGTCGCCGCCGTCCGCGGCGGACTCGATGTCGCCATGCCGGGGCCGAAGACCGTGTACGGGAAGGCGCTGGCCGACGCGGTGCGGGCCGGTGAGGTCGAGGAGTCCGTCGTCGACGGGGCGGTACGCAACGTGCTGCGGCTCGCCGCCCGCGTCGGCGTCCTGGACGGCGCCCCGCCCGCCGTCGGCCCGGCCGACCGGCCCGAGCTCGTCGACGGCGACGCGCTGGCCCGCGAGATCGCCCGCCGCTCCTTCGTCCTCGTGCGCAACGAGCCCGTCGGGAACACCGGCCGCGCCGCGCTCCCCGTCGATCCGGCGGACGGCCGCCGGATCGCGCTCAGCGGGGCGCTCGCCCGGGACGCCCGGGTCCTCGGCGGCGGCTCCGCCCAGGTCTTCCCGCACCACGTCGTCTCGCCGCTCGACGGCCTCGCCGCCGCCCTCCCGGAGGGGGTTCTCGACTACCGCGTCGGCGCCGACCCGAACGACGAACTCGTCCCCGCCCACCAGGGCTTCGAGCTCAGGGCCGTCTGCCACGACGCCTCCGGCACCGTCCTCGGCACGGCCCCGCTGCACGACGGCACCGTGCAGTGGATCGGCGACGGCCTCCCCGAGGGCGTCACCCGCGAGACGCTGCACAGCGTCGAGATCACCGGCACCTTCGTCCCGCGCGACAGTGGCGAGCACGTCTTCGGCACCCGCGGCACCGGGGCGTTCCGCCTCACCGTCGCGGGCCGGACCCTGTACGACGAGGTGCACCGGGTCACCGGCTCCGCCGACCCCGGCGAGGCGTTCTTCGGCAATCCCGTGGAACGCGGCCGGATCGTCCTCACCGCGGGCGAACCCGTCGAGGTCTCGCTGCGGCAGGTCCCCGACACCCTGGGCGACGACGCGGCCATCCCGGGCGTCTCGTTCTCCTTCTGCCACCTCGGCCCGCGCCGCGACCCGGCCGAACTGATCGCCGAGGCCGTCGAGGCGGCCCGTACGGCGGACACCGCGATCGTCGTCGTCGGCACCACCGAACGCGTCGAGTCGGAGGGCTTCGACCGCACCTCCCTGAAGCTCCCCGGCCACCAGGACGACCTGGTCAGGGCGGTCGCCGCGGTCAATCCGCACACGGTCGTGATCGTCAACTCCGGTTCCCCGGTGGAGCTCCCGTGGCGCGACGAGGTCGCCGCGGTGCTGCTCGGCTGGTTCCCCGGTCAGGAGGCCGGCCACGCCCTGGCCGACGTGCTGCTCGGCGCCGAGGAACCGGGCGGTCGCCTCCCCACCACCTGGCCGGCCGCGCTCGCCGACGTCCCCGTCTCGAACACCACCCCCACCGGCGGTGAACTCCACTACGACGAGGACGTCTTCGTCGGCTACCGGGCCTGGGACCGGGCCGGAGCCGCGCCCGCGTACCCGTTCGGCCACGGGCTCGGCTACACCACCTGGGAGTACGAGAGCCTGACGGCCGCCCCGCAGAGCGCCACCGTCCGACTCCGCAACACCGGCACCCGCCCCGGCGCGGAAACCGTCCAGATCTACCTCGCCACCCACCGCCCCACCGCCGACCGCCCCGCCCGTCGGCTCGCCGGTTTCGCACGCGTCGAGGCCGCGCCGGGCGAGTCCGCCGAGGTGGTGATCCCGGTCGACCGGCGCGCGTACGAGATCTGGGACGAGGAGGCGTACGACTGGCAGTTCGTCCCCGGCAGGTACGAGCTGCGGGCGGCCCACTCCCTCGACGACGTACGCCTGACGGCCGCCGTGGACATCGACGCGTAGCAGCCGGACCCGGCCCGTACACCCCGCGCGCCGGTGGTCCCGGTGCGCGGGGCCACCGGCGCGCGGCTCGCTCCCCGTCACGCGATGACGGGCCCCGGATCGGCACCCGCCCTCGGCTGCGGGGCTCAGAGCCTGTCGAGTGGCCTTTACAGGGCGTGGCCCGCCCGGTCGAAGGCACCCGATGGGCTCTCAGCGCACCCCGAACCCGTACACCGTCGTCGAGACGAACTCCTCGCCGGGCCGCAGCACCGTGCTCGGGAACCCGGGCCGGTTCGGGGAGTCCGGGAAGTGCTGGGTCTCCAGCGCGATCCCGGCGCACGGCCCGAACGGCCGCCCGTCGAAGTGGTCCGCCGTGTAGAGCTGGAGCCCCGGCTCCGTCGTGGTGACGGTCAGGAACCGCCCCGACCCCGGGTCGTACAGCTCGGCCACCGGACCCGCGCCGGGCCCGTCCAGCACGAAGTTGTGGTCGTAGCCGGGCGCGAGCGGCCTCGGCTCGCGGAAGTCGAACCGCGTCCCGTCCACCGGCAGGAACTCGCCCGTCGGCAGGGACTCGCCGTCCACGGGCGTGATCCGCCCGGCCGCGATCCGCAGCACCTGCCCCAGCGCGCCGCCGCCGTCCCCGGTGCTCGCCCCCGCACCCGTGCCCGCGAGGTTCCAGTACGTGTGATTCGTCAGGTTCAGCACGGTCGGGGCGTCCGTCGTCGCCCGGTACGCGATCCGCAGTGCCCCGCGCTCGTCCAGGGTGTACGCCGCCGAGACCGTCAGACGCCCTGGGAAGCCCTCCTCGCCGTCCTCGGAGACCAGGGACAGCTCCACACCCCCCGCCACCTCCCGCGCCCGCCACACGCGCTTGTCGAAGCCCCTGGCGCCGCCGTGCACATGGTTGCGCCCCTCGTTGCGCGTGAGCCGGTGCGTGCGCCCGTCCAGTTCGAAACACGCCCCGCCGATCCGGTTCGCGTACCGCCCGACCAGCGCGCCCAGGTACGGACCGGGGAACGCCTCGTACCCGGCGGCATCCGGCAGCCCGAGCGCCACCCCCGCCCGCACCCCGTCCCGGTCGGGCAGCTCCACCGACTGCACGATGCCGCCGTACGTCAGGACGCGTACCCGCGTGCCGTCCCGCTCCAGCGTCCAGCGGTGCACGACGGCGCCGTCCGCCAGGGTGCCGAACTCCTCCGCACGGACCACCGTGCCCGAACTCGTGTCCATGATCGCCAACCTTAGGGGCCCGGTGTGAAGACCGCCGCACGCGCACCCGCCCGTCCCGCGCACATGCCCGCCCCGCACGCCCTCCCCGAGCACCTGCCCCGGCCCCGCGCCCTGGGCCGGGCTCAGGCCGGAGGCCGTGCCGCCGTGACGTTCCGGTACGCGATCTCCGCCAACCGGGCCTGCCCGTCGCGCCCCGGATGGAACCAGTCCCACGGGCTGAGCTGCGCGCCCGTGAACGGGTACGCGAAGACCTCCCCGCCGTCGTAGCGGCACCGCGTGTCCTTCGCGCACACGTCCCGCAGCACCTCGTTGTACGCCACGACGCGCTGGTGCACCGAGGCGCGCCGGGCCACGGCCTCCGCGCCCATGTCGTCCGGGTCGCCCAGCATCGACCGGCAGACCCCCAGGCTCCAGATCCGCTTGACCAGCTCCTTGTCCCGCCCCGTCGACCAGAGCCGCATCAGGTCCGGCACGCTCGACACGTATACCTGCGCCTTGGGCGCCCCGGCGCGCAACTGGCGCATCGCCGCCTCGAAGGAGGAACGGAAATCGGCCACCGGCGTCATGTACCGGACCGAGTCCCGGCAGGCGTCGTTGGCGCCGATCATCACCGTCACCAGACCGGGTTTCTCCTTCGCGGCCAGCGCCATCTGCTCCGGCAGTTGGGCGATCCTCGCCCCCGTCCGGGCATGGTTCCAACTGCGCGCGACGGCCCCCGACTCGCCGAGCAGGCGCACCGCGAGACTGCGCACCCCGCTGTCCGTGCCGGTGGCCCAGGACACCTCCGGACAGTCCGTCAGCACCGAACAGGCGTCGAAGCCGCGCGTGATGGAGTCCCCGACAGCGGCCAGCGACTTCGGACTGCGGTCCCAGACCGGACCGGCCGCGGCGGACGGCTTCCGCTTTCCGGACGCCCCCTTCGTCGTGCTGTCTGTCTCGGAGTCGCAGCCCGACAGTACGGCGGAGCCCAGCACCGAGACCGCCGCCACCACGGCGGCCGCCATCCGCGAACGGCGACGGGCGGAACGGTTCCGCATGCTGTGCTCCCTTCGGTCGTGCCCCGGCATTCCCCGGCATTCCCCGGCATTCCCCGGCATTCCCCGGTGGCACCGGGTGGTACCGGGTGGAGGGCCTCGGGTGCCCGCAGGGCGAAGGCCGGGCGAATGATGTGCCCGGGACCGACCGTACGTCACCCCCGGGGCGTCGTGTCGCGGTAGCTTTTCCTCGTCGAACCACGGCGCGTGTTCCCTCGCCCGGCTCCACTCGGGTGGCTTTCCGTAAATCACATCACGTCACATACTGCCCCTTTTCGGGAGATTCAGCCCGATGCTGTTTACTGATGACAACCTCGGGATCCGGCCGAGAAGTGATGGTGCGGGCGCGAGGCCGCTGGGGAAGGCGAACTTCGTCCCACACTGGAGGTCCCGGTGACGACACGTGGAGTCCTGTACGTTCACTCCGCACCGCGCGCGCTCTGTCCCCATGTCGAATGGGCGGTGGCCGGTGTCCTCGGAGTACGCGTACAGCTGGACTGGGTCCGGCAACCGGCCGCGCCCGGCACCTGGCGGTCCGAGTTCTCCTGGCAGGCCCGGCCGGGCACCGCGTCGAAGCTGGCCTCCGCGTTGCGCGGCTGGGACCTGCTGCGCTTCGAGGTGACGGCGGAGCCGAGCCCCAAGTCGGAGGGAGAGCGCTACAGCTCCACGCCCGAGCTGGGCATCTTCCACGCCGTCACCGGCATGCACGGCGACATCCTGGTGCCCGAGGACCGGCTGCGCGCGGCGCTGGCGCGGTCGATGCGGGGCGAGAGCGATCTGCAGGACGAGATCGCCAAGCTGCTCGGCAAGCCCTGGGACGACGAGCTGGAGCCCTTCCGGCACGCGGGCGAGGGCGCGCCGGTGCGGTGGCTGCACCAGGTGGTGTGACGCACGCGCGTGCCGGAGGCGGTTCCTGCGGCACGTACAGCGCGAGAGCCCGCCTCCCCACAGGGGGAGGCGGGCTCCGTCGTTGCTCCCGGCGTCGTCGCTCCCGGCCGGGGCCGGACGTCGTCGCGGGCCGGACACGGGGTCAGGCGCGGGTCGGGCGTGGGTCAGACGCTGCGGAACGCCAGGACGACGTTGTGGCCACCGAATCCGAACGAGTTGTTGATCGCGGCGATGGGCCCGTCGGGCAGCGGCCGGGGCTCGTCGCGCACGATGTCGGCCTCCACGTCCTCGTCGAGGTGGTCCACGTTGATCGTCGGGGGAGCCGTGCGGTGGTGCAGTGCCAGGACCGTGGCCACGGTCTCGACGCCGCCCGCGCCACCGAGGAGGTGACCGGTCATCGACTTCGTCGCGGAGATCGCGACATGGTCGAGGTCGTCCCCGAGGACCTTGCGCAGCGCCTTCAGCTCCGCGATGTCGCCCTGCGGTGTCGACGTGGCGTGCGCGTTGAGGTGCACGACCTCGGACGGCTTGACGTCCGAGTGGTCCAGCAGGTTCTGCAGCGCGGCGGCGATGCCGCGACCGCTCGGCTCGGGCTGCGCGATGTGGTGGGCGTCCGCGGACAGGCCCTGGCCCAGCACCTCGCAGTAGACCTTGGCGCCGCGCGCGGCGGCGTGCTCCGCGGACTCCAGGACGACGACGCCGGCGCCCTCGCCGAGCACGAAACCGTCACGGCCCGTGTCGTACGGACGCGACGCCTTCTGCGGCTCGTCGTTGTTCTTGGACATCGCCATCATGTTGGCGAACGCGGCGATCGGCAGCGGGTGGACCGCCGCCTCGGTGCCACCGGCGAGGACCACGTCGGCCCGGCCGGTACGGATCATCTCGATGGCGTACCCGACCGCCTCGGCGCCGGAGGCGCAGGCGGAGACCGGCGTGTGCACACCGGCCTGGGCGTTGACCTCCAGGCCGACGTTGGCCGCCGGGCCGTTCGGCATGAGCATGGGCACGGTGTGCGGGGAGACCCGGCGTACGCCCTTCTCCTTCAGCACGTCGTACTGATCGAGCAGGGTGGTCACGCCGCCGATGCCGGAGGCGATGACCGTGCCCAGCCGCTCGGGCCGGACCGAGCCGTCCTCGCCGGCCTTGCCGGTGAAGCCGGCGTCCGCCCACGCCTCGCGGGCCGCGATCAGCGCGAACTGCGCCGAGCGGTCCAGCCTGCGGGCGAGCGGGCGGGGCAGTACGTCGCCCGGGTCCACGGCCGCGACGGCCGCGATCCGGACGGGCAGTTCAGCGAAACGTTCGCCCTCGAGAGGCTTGACGCCGGAACGGCCGGCCATCAGACCTTCCCAGGTCGACGCCGAGTCGCCACCCAGCGGAGTGGTTGCGCCGATACCGGTGACGACCACGGTGCGATTGGTCGAGCTCACTGGAAATTCTTCTCCACGTGTAGAGGGTCGTGAATCAGCGGCGCCACCGCCGGGTGGCGACACAGGTACCGGGCCCGTCAGCCCTGGTGCTTGAGGATGTAGTCGGCAGCGTCACCGACCGTCTTGAGGTTCTTGACGTCCTCGTCGGGGATCTTCACGTCGAAGCGCTCCTCGGCGGCGACGACGACCTCGACCATGGACAGCGAGTCGACGTCCAGGTCATCGGTGAAGGACTTGTCCAGCTGGACGTCCTCGACCGGGATACCGGCGATCTCGTTGACGATCTCGGCGAGACCCTTGACGATCTCTTCCTGGGTGGCGGCCATGTTGGCGCTCCTTCACATGTTTCTGCAGGGTTCGGACGTCCGGGCCAAAGTGGCCTGGTGTGTCTAGGGGAGGGTAACGACCGTCGCGGCGTACACGAGACCCGCCCCGAAGCCGATGATGAGCGCGGTGTCGCCGCTCTTGGCCTGACCGGTCGCCAGAAGCCGCTCCATCGCGAGCGGAATCGAGGCGGCGGACGTGTTGCCGGTGGTCTCCACGTCACGGGCGACCGTGACGTGCTCCGGCAGCTTGAGGGTCTTCACCATCGAGTCGATGATCCGCATATTGGCCTGGTGCGGAATGAAGACGTCCAGGTCTTCCGGGCTGATCCCGGCCGCGTCCAGCGCCTGCTGGGCGACCTTCGCCATCTCGAAGACGGCCCAGCGGAAGACCGCCTGGCCCTCCTGCGTGATGGCCGGGAACTTGATATTGCCCTGGGAGTCGAGCGGTAGCTCGGTGACGTCGCCGGTGTGGAACTTGTCCCACGGCACGGTCTGCTTGATCGTGCCGGCCTTGTCGCCCTCGGAGCCCCACACGGTCGGGCCGATCGCGGGCTCCTCGGACGGGCCGACGACGACGGCGCCCGCGCCGTCACCGAACAGGAAGGCCGTCGCCCGGTCCTCCAGGTCGGTCAGGTCGCTCAGCCGCTCCACGCCGATGACGACGACGTACTCGGCCGAGCCCTCGACGACCATGCCCTTGGCCAGCGTCAGACCGTAGCCGAAGCCGGCGCAGCCCGCCGAGATGTCGAACGCGGCGGCCTTGCCGGTGCCCAGCTTGTCGGCGATCTCGGTGGCGATCGCGGGCGTCTGCGCGAAGTGCGAGACGGTGGACACGACCACGGCACCGACCTGGTCGGGGCTGAGCCCGGCGTCCGCGAGGGCCTTCCCGGCCGCCTCCACGGACATCGCGGAGACGGTCTCCTCGTCGTTCGCCCAGTGACGGGTGACGATGCCGGAACGCGAGCGGATCCACTCGTCGGACGAGTCGATCTTCTCGAGGATCACCTCGTTGGGCACGACACGGGTCGGACGGTAGCCGCCGACGCCCATGATCCGCGCGTACGGGGCGCCCTGGGCGGGCTTGATCTTCGACATGCTCTCGGGCTCCTTAGGCGCCCGCGTGCTCGATGAGGAGCGCGCGAGCCGCTTCGAGGTCGTCGGGGGTCTTCAGCGCGAGCGTCTGCACGCCGGGCAGGGCGCGCTTGGCGAGACCCGTGAGTGTGCCGCCGGGGCATGCCTCGATGAGCGCGGTGACGCCCATCTCCCTGAAGGTCTCCATGCACAGGTCCCAGCGGACCGGGTTCGCCACCTGGCCGACCAGCCGGGAGACGACCGCGTCACCGGTCGCCACCGACCTGCCGTCGGCGTTCGAGACGTACACCACGGTCGGATCGCTGATCTTCAGCTCCAACGACGCCTCGCGCAGCCGCTCGACGGCGGGAGCCATGTGGTGCGTGTGGAAGGCGCCGGCGACCTTGAGCGGCACCACCCGGCGCACCCCCTCCGGCTTGTCCTCGGCCAGCACGGCGAGCTGCTCGGCGGTGCCGGCGGCGACGATCTGGCCGCCCCCGTTGACGTTGGCCGCGGTCAGCCCGAGCTTCTCCAGGTGCGGGACCGTGACCTCCGGGTCGCCGCCCAGCAGCGCCGCCATACCGGTCTCGGTGATCGCGGCGGCGTCGGCCATGGCGAGCCCGCGGGCCCGTACGAGACGGAGCGCCGCCTCGTCGTCGATGACCCCGGCGAGGGCCGCCGCAGTGATCTCACCCACGCTGTGACCTGCGACGATGTCGGGCGAAGCGTCGAGCGCGGCAGCGGAGAGCAGGCCCGCGGCGACCAGCAGCGGCTGCGCCACCGCGGTGTCGCGGATCTCCTCCGCGTCGGCCTTCGTGCCGTAGTGGACGAGGTCGAGCCCGATGGCCTCGGACCAGGCCGCGATGCGGTCGGCGGCACCGGGCAGATCGAGCCAGGGGGTCAGGAAGCCGGGCGTCTGAGCGCCTTGGCCGGGAGCGACGAGTACGAGCACCCTCACACTCTCTCTTGTGAACGGTTCGCCGCGCCCGTGAGGACAGGGACGAAGAACCGTAGGGGGAATTGTTGACGTCCGACAAAAGTTTAGGACTGCGTATCCCCGGTAGCCAGGCGCCCCAGAATCAGGGCGATTCGCAGAGTGAACGCCGAGCGGACATCCGAGGGTGACCACCCGGTGACGTCAGTCACACGTCGGAGCCGGTAGCGCACGGTGTTGGGGTGGACGAACAGCATCCGTGCCGCGCCCTCCAGACTGCTCGCCTGCTCCAGATACACACTCAGCGTCTCCAGCAGTGCGGACCCCGCTTCCTCCAGCGGTCTGTAGATCTCCTCCACCAATTGATCCCGCGCGGCGGGGTCGCCGGCCATCGCGCGCTCCGGCAGCAGATCGTCGGCGAGCACCGGGCGCGGCGCGTCCTGCCAGGCCCGGCACGCCTTCAGCCCGGCCGCCGCCGCCTGCGCGGACCGGGTGGCCGCCAGCAGGTCGGGGACCACCGGCCCGGCGACGACCGGCCCCGCCGCGTACGGCCCGATCAGCGCCTTCGCGACCTGCAACGGGTTGTCGCTGCCGCCCGCGATGACCACCAGACGATTGCCGAGCACCCCGGTCAGGACCTGGAGCTTGGCGTGCCGGGCGGCCCGCCGGATCGCCTCCACGGTCAGCTCGCTGTCACCGTCCGGGGCAGTGCCGAGGACGACACAGACGTCCTCGGGCGAGTTCCAGCCGAGCGCCGCGGCGCGCGAGACGGCGCCCTCGTCGGCCTCGCCGGACAGCACCGCGTTCACGACGAGCGATTCCAGCCGCGCGTCCCAGGCGCCACGGGCCTCCGCGGCCTGCGCGTACACCTGGGCGGTCGCGAACGCGATCTCCCGCGCGTACACCAGCAGCGCCTCGCGCAGCACCGACTCGTCACCGGGCGCGGCGACCTCCTCGATCGCGGCCTCCATGACCTCGATCGTGGTACGCACCATCTCGACGGTCTGCCGCAGGGTGATCGCCCGGGTCAGCTCGCGCGGCGCGGTGCCGAACACATCGGTGGAGATCGCCTGCGGGGTCTCCGGATGCCGGAACCACTCGGTGAACGCCGCGATCCCGGCCTGGGCCACCAGGCCGATCCAGGACCGGTTCTCCGGGGGCATCGCCCGGTACCACGGCAGCGTCTCGTCCATGCGGGCGATCGCGTTGGCGGCCAGGCGGCCGGAGGACTGCTCCAGCCGCTTCAGGGTCGCGGCGTGCAGGTGGGCGTCGTGCGCAGCGGGCTGCTCAGGATCGGGTCGGGACACGCACACAAGACTGCCTTATCCGGCCACGTGCTCGGAGGGCCGGGGCGGTGGCGGGTCGTACGGCGGGGCCGCGAGGCCGCAGGTCCGCGCGGCGGGACGGTCCGCGATCGCGTACCGGCGGGCTACCGTGGGCGGATGATCTCCGTACAGCGTTCCGAGGACCGGGCCAGGGGCGGGGACGAGGCGGCCGGCATCGAGACGCGGCACGCCTTCTCCTTCGGCACCTTCTACGACCCCGACAACCTGCACTTCGGTCCGGTCGTGGCCTGCAACGAGGAACGGCTGGCCCCCGGCGCGGGCTTCGACGAACACCCGCACAGCCACACGGAGATCGTCACCTGGGTCGTCGAGGGCGAGCTGACCCACCGCGACTCGACCGGCCGCGCCACGGTCGTACGGCCCGGCGGCCTCCAGCACCTGAGCGCTGCGGCGGGCGTCCGCCACGTCGAACGCAACGACGGCTCCGGACCGCTGACGTTCGTCCAGATGTGGCTGACCCCGCTGAAACCGGGCGGCGACCCCGCGTACACCATCGTCCCGGAGGTCGCCGACGACACCCCGTACGCCGTCCCGGCCGCGGGCGCCGTGCTGCACGTGCGCCGACCCGCCCCCGGCGAGCGCACCCCGCTCCCGGACGCGCCACGGGTGTACGTCCACATGGTGGCCGGAACCGTCCGGATCGGCGACGAGACGCTCGGACCGGGCGATGCGGCGCGGATCACGGGCGAGACGGGTCTGGAGCTGACGGCGACGGCGGGCCTGGCCGGGGAGGGGCCGGCCGAGGAGGAACCGGCCGAGGATGGACGGGCCGAAGTGCTGCTCTGGGAGCTGCCGGCCTGAATCCCCGGGCCGGCAGGCGGCGGGCCACTCGACGGCGAGCCCCACGTGCCCGGCCTCCGTCCGGCGCACCTGATCAGGTGTCAGGCGGCGTCACGCGGGCGGCCTGTTGCCGTCCAGGTCGTGGAACAAGACCCTTCCAGCCGCATCACGCCCGGAGCAGGCCGCCGATCTCCGCCGCGGTGAGGGCACGGTCGAAGACCATGACGTCCTTGATGCCGCCCGGGAAGTGATCGACCGGTCTCCTGCCGTAACGGGCGCGGCCGATGACGAAGGGCCCCTCGGACACGATCAGGATCCTGTCGCGGACCGAACCCTCCTGGACGCCGTTCACGAAGAGACGCAGCTCCCCGGCGAAGCTGTCGCAGACACCGGTGAGATGGGTCCATTCACCGGCGACCGGCTCGGTCCTCGAAGCGACGCGCAGATCCGGGCGGGCGAAGGCCCAGCGGCGTTCGTCGGAGGAGTACTGGAGGTAGAAGCCGCTGGTCTCCTCACCGTCCTGGCTGACCGCGGTCACGAAGTGCGGCGGGATCACACCGAGCCGGACCCATGCGCTTACGGTGAAGCTGCCGCGCGCGGTGTCGATCACCGCGGAATCGGTGGCCACTTCACTGCTGAACCCGTTGAACTCGGCGCCCTCACCGTGGCTTGTTCCCCACCTGACCGCCGTGGCCGTGGCGTGGTGGCGTCCGGTGACGTCCATCGCCCGTACTCCGGAACGTTCGTCGAGCCGCCAGGCCCCGACGGGGCGAGGCCCCGCGGGCACCGGCCCGGACCCGGCCCCAGGCCCTGGCCCGAGCGCGGGCCCCGGCACGGACCCCGCAGGTACCGGCGCGGACCCGGGCACCGGCCCGGACCCGGGCGTGGGGGACGGAGCCACGGGGGCCGTCACCTTCTCGTAGGCTCCGGCAGAGCTGCGCGGAACCCGGGAGGCGGCCGGAACCACTGCCTCCGCGATCCCGGCGGCCGGGGCCGTCGCGTCGCGGCGTACGGACAGGCGGGGGTCATCCGGCGCGGGCGACTGCCCGCCGGACGCCACCGACGAGGAGAGCTGCGTCCCGCTGTACTCGGTGAACATCTCCGCGAGGGTGGCGCGCCGCGTGGGCACGCCGGCCTGTCCGCCGGCGGCAGAGTGGTCGGCCGCCGGCAGATGACCGGCCCAGGGAAGGGCCGGGGCCACCCGCCGGAGGATCTGCTGCGGAGTGGGGCGGAGCGCCGGTTCCTTGGCCAGACAGTCGGCCAGCAGGGCACGCAGCGCGGGGTCCGGGACGGCCTTGAGGTCCGGGGTCTCGTGCACGACGCGGTAGAGCATGGCGGGCGCCGACCCCACGCCGAACGGACCGACGCCGAGGGCCGCGAAGGCCAGTACCGCGCCCAGGGAGAAGACATCGCTGGCCGCGGTGATCTCGCCGCCGTTGACCTGCTCGGGGGACATGAAGCCCGCCGAGCCGATGGTGACCCCGGTCCTGGTGAGGCTGGTGGCGTCCAGCGCCCGGGCGATACCGAAGTCGATGACGCGCGGGCCGTCGTCGGCGAGCAGCACGTTGGAGGGCTTCAGATCGCGGTGCACCAGCCCGGCCCGGTGGATGGAGACCAGGGCTTCGGCCAGGCCCGCGGCCAGCGCGGCCAGCGTCACCGGCGGCAGGGCCCCCTGGTCGACGATCGCCTGGTGGAGCGAAGGACCGGCGATGTAGCTGGAGACCATCCAGGGCTGTTCGGCCTCCGTGTCGGCGTCGACCACCGGGGCGGTGAAGGCTCCCCCGACCGCTCGCGACGCCTGAACCTCGCTACGGAACCGGGCCCGGAACTCCGGCTCGTGCACCAGCGACGCGTGCACCATCTTGATCGCCACGGACCGCCCGCTCGGTGAACGCCCCAGGAAGACCCGCCCCATCCCGCCTTCACCCAGGCGACCCACCACCCGGTAGTCACCCAGGAAGCTCGGATCCCCTTGCTCCAACGGCTGCACCACGACGAACCCCTCCCGCACGCACTTACGACCTGGGGGCCGACAGGGAGCGGGCTCGCGCCGACCTGTGACGCTCCCTGATCCACTCCTTATCGCCCCCAGGTCGTTACCGGACCACCGCAGCTTACGGGGCGCAGGAGTGACAGCGGACAGCGCAAGTTCCTCGTAGGTACGCATGGTTGAGGAAGGCGTGGAAACCAGAGAGCGATTCCTCGGGCCGGCGGTGGGCGGTGTCCTGGCTGACACTCCGGACTTCCCCTGGCCCGGCGGGGTGCCCTCACGGCACCCCGCTGGGACCGCGGCGGTGCTGCCGCAGGGAAGGTGAGGGAGCAACGGACGGAACCGGACACGTCAACATCAGCCGGGTGAACAATCCTTGAAAACTCCGTGGAAACGGTTCTCTTGGTTGAAATTCCGCTCCTCGGAGGAATCGCTAATCCGCCATCGACTGGCGAGATTCGACCGGAGGGCGAAAAGAGGTCGTTGGCACGTGAAATTGGCTGAGAGGCGCACTCCCGGGTCGCGGCTGCACGTGCGAGAGTGAGGGCTCCCGCACCGTAGGAGAAAGGGAAGAAATGAAGCTGCCCGTGCGTCGTTTCGTCGGTGTCGCTGCCGCCTCTGTGGCTGCACTGGTCGCCACAGCCGTTCCCGTCGCGGCCGCGCCTTCCTCGGGCGTCGGCGTCTTGATCAACCGTACGGCCTGTAACGAAAGCGGCTACCTGGCGATCCACAATAACGGCGGCCGTGACACGCTCTGTTTCGCCAACGCCGGATCCATGCCCGTCGCTATTTACGGCGTCAACTGGGTCGAATCAGGGAACAACGTCGTGACCCTCCAGTACCAGCAGGACATGAACAACCCGAGGCTCGACACCGTCACCCTTCAGAAGTGGAACGTGTGGAACCCCGGGCATGTCCACAAGGTCATTTCGGTCCAGATTCACTGAGTTCGCCGAGGGTGAAGCCTGTTGAATAGGGGACGCCCTTCGGGGTGTCCCCTTCTTCTTTTGTGGTAGCTATTCGAATCGACGCCGCGTGCGAATTCTGTCCGGTTTTCCATCTCAGGCCGTTTCGATAACTGATCGTTTCGGAATTATTTCGGCGAGGGATTGGCTGTGGGTGGGGCGGTGGAGTACACCTGCGGCCCCCAAGAACGCCCGCAAGGGCATCGCCCGCGGCTCCGGCCTGGAAAAGACCGCTGGGGCGTCGAGCCGACTTCGTCCGACTCCGCCGATTCAAACTACTGCGGACCCGCTACGAGATACGCGTCGGCCTCCACTTCGGCCTGCCCCAACTCGCCTGCGATCTCATCCGCTTGAGGCGGCTTCAAGCCTCGTTCCGAAATGATCAGTCGCCGCCCTTGCGAGAAAGGGGGCTCGGGTGACCACTGATCACCCGAGCCCCCTTCCGTTCCGCGCTTGCGACGGGGTCAGCGGAGCCCGTCGACGAAGTGCTGCCAGGCAGCAGCCCCGATGGTGAGGGTGGGGCCGTCGGGGTTCTTGCTGTCGCGGACGGGGACGGCGCAGGGGAGGCCGTCGGCTACCTCGACGCATTCGCCGCCGTTGGTGCCGCTGTACGTCGACTTGCGCCAGGTCGCACCGCCCACGACGGTGCACTCGACGCATTCGCCGCCGGTGTTTCCGCTGTAGCTGGACTTACGCCATCGCGCGTTCCTCAGGTCGGGCCGGGTCTGCATAACGCTCCTCCATCACGCGGGCGATCAGGGCCGCGGAGTCTTCGACGGAAAGGGCTGCGGCCTGCAAGTGAGCGTAACGGAGGGCGGCCTCCCTGACGGTGTCAGGGTTGGCGGTCATATGGCCGGAGATGACGTCCTCCGTGTAGACGATGTCGGGGTCGTCGTCGAAGCGCATCGTGGTGAACGAGCCAGCGAGGCTTGCGTGTTCACCGGCGGCGAAGGGCAGCACCTGGATCCGCATCCAGCGGTGGTCGGCGAGGTCCAACAGCCGCTGGAGTTGCTTCCGCATCACCTCACGACCTCCTATCGGCCGGTGCAGCACGGCCTCGTCGAGCACGACCCAGGTGAGCGGCGGCCGTTCCCGTTCCAGGATGCGCTGGCGTTCCAACCTGGCTGCCACCAGACCTTCGAGGTCGTCCGGCATGCCGGTGGACAGTACGGCCTGCGCGTAGTCGCCCGTCTGCAGCAGCCCGTACACCAACTGCGCCTGGTACGTGGAGATGTAGGCGGCGCGCGACTCCATCTCGGCGTACGGCTGGAACCAGGTGGGCAGTTGGCTGCGCAGGACCAGTCCGATCAGCCGGGAGAACACCCCGTCCGTGCCGAGGGCCGCGTCCACCCGCTCCGAGAAGTCGCGGGTGGGGACCTTCTTCGTCGTCTCGATCTGGCCGATCAGCGACCCCGTGCAGAAGATGATGTCGCCGAGCTGCCCTTGCTTGAGGCTGTTGGCCTCTCTCAGGCGGCGCAACTCCGAGCCGTAGTAGTCCAACGGGGAAGCGCAGGGGTCGAGTTTCTGGATGTTGGCCACGGCGGGCGGCACCTCCGGCGTTCAACGCCTCGCGGCGTTCGTTTCCGTACGTGGCCGACGGTAGTCACGCCGCTGCACTCTGGTGACGTGAATCACGTAACTGAGCCCCGAACCGGGGAACCGCTGGAGCCGACCTACCGCGCCGCGTTCGCGATGAGCGAGCACTCCGCCCGGCATCTGCGACGCATCCTGCGCCTGTACCTCACCAACTGGGGGCTTCTCGACGTGGCCGACGGGGCGGAATTGGCGCTCACCGAGCTGATCGCCAACGTCGTACGGCACGTGCCCGGCAGCATCTGCCAGACGTTCATCTTCCGGCTCCCGGACGGGGGCGTGCGCGTCGAGGTCGCGGACGAGTGCGCCGAACTGCCGTGTGTGACGGTCGGTGACGCGCTGGCCGAGGACGGGCGGGGGATGGTCCTCGTCGACGCCGTCACCGACCGCTGGGGCGCGGAATCCCGCCGCGACGGTGCGGGGAAGACGGTGTGGTTCGAGTGCCTGCCCGTGAAGAAGGCGGAGCGGGCGGAGACGGCGGCGTGCCTCAGTGGCCCGGGCGCAGTTCCGCGAGCACCGCGTCCGTGAACGCGGGCCACACCTCCACCGCCCACGGGCCGAAGGCCCGGTCGGTGAGGGCGACGCACGCCGCGCCCGCGACCGGGTCGACCCACAGGAAGGTGCCGGACTGCCCGAAGTGACCGAAGGCGGCGGGCGAGGACGAACCGCCCGTCCAGTGCGGCGACTTGTGGGCCCGGATCTCGAAGCCGAGGCCCCAGTCGTTGGGGTTCTGGTGGCCGTAACCCGGCAGCACGCCCTTCAGGCCGGGGTGTTGGACGGTCTGCGCGGCCAGCACCGTGCGCGGGTCGAGCAGCCGGGGCGCCTGGAGCTCCGCCGCGAACCGTACGAGGTCGTCGACGGTCGAGACGCCGTCCTTGGCGGGCGAGCCGTCCACCGTCGTCGCCGTCATCCCCAGCGGTTCCAGCACCGCCTCGCGCACGTACTCGGGGAACGGGATGTCGGTGACCTTGGCTATGTGGTCGCCCAGTGCCTCGAAGCCGGCGTTGGAGTAGAGCCGGCGGGTGCCGGGCGCGGCCGTGGTCCGGTGCTCGTCGAACGCGAGCCCGCTGGTGTGCGCGAGCAGGTGGCGTACGGTCGACCCCTCGGGGCCGGCCGGTTCGTCCAGCTCGACCGCGCCCTCCTCGTACGCCACGAGCGCCGCGTACGCCGCGATCGGCTTGGTGACCGAGGCGAGCGGGAAACGGTGTGCGGTCGGGCCGTGCGTACCGACGACGGTGCCGTCCGCTCGTACGACGGCAGCCGCCGCGGTGGGGACGGGCCAGTTGTCGATCATCGCCAGGCTCTGCATGCCTACGAGCGTAACGGGCGGGTGTTCGGGGCCTCGCGGGGCCGTGGTCCCGCTCAGCGCGGAGAAAGCACTTCACCGCCTTCCCGGACCGGTTCGGCTGGCCGACCGCACCCGGAACAGCACGATTCCGGTCAGCCGGGTGAGCGGGACCGGGCCGGTGTGGCGGGAGTCCCAGCTACTCGCCCGGTTGTCGCCGACGACGAACACATGGCGGGGCGGGACGACGCCCATGGAGGCGGGGCGGTCCGGAACCGTCTCCGTCGGCGGCCGTTCGCCGCCCAGTGCCGCCACGCGCTTGATCATGCAGGTGGGAGCAGGGCGGTCGGGGGCGGGCCGGTCGGCATCGGTGCGGTCCGGCGGGCCGGGCTCCAGGCGGAGGGCGATCACGGTGCCGCGGCGCACCAGCCGCGACGGTGCCCGGACGGCCAGGAGACGGTCGCCGTCCTGGTAGGTGGGCGTCATGCTGCCGCCGCTGACGTCGAGCAGCAGGAGGTACTTGCGGGCCGCGGGAACGGCCAGCGCCGCGACGGCCGCCGCCGTGCCGGTCAGGAACAGCAGGATCGGGTCGGGCACGGGTGGCCTCCGGTGCGTGGACGGGACGTGATCAGGAACCGGCGCGGGCGGCGAGCGGCGGCGCGCCGTCGCGTTCCGCCGTGCTCGTGGTGGCCGGAGCGCCCGGGGCGGCCGGGGTGACGGCCGTGGTGGCCTCCGGTGCGGGGTGCTCCTCCACGTAGCCGCGGGACTGAAGGGTGAACAACCGGTGGTACGTTCCGCGTCGGGCGAGGAGCTGGTGGTGGTCGCCGAGTTCGGTGATCCGCCCGTTCTCCAGTACGGCGATGGCGTCGGCGTCCTTCACCGTGCCCAGGCGGTGGGAGATCAGCAGGCTGGTCCGGCCCGTCCGGTGCTGTCTCAGGCGGGTGTGGATCTCGTACTCGGCGAGGGGATCGAGGCCCGAGCTGGGCTCGTCGAGGATCAGTACGTCCGCGTCCTGCCGCAGGAACGAGCGGGCGAGCCCCATGCGCTGCCACTGCCCGCCGGAGAGCTGCACACCGGAGGACTGTTCGCCCGAGGGCGGTTCGGCGGGGGAGGGTCCGGCGAGCGGCCGACCGCCGGGCCCGTGCGTCCCCTCCGCTTCGGCGGTGTCGGTCACGGTGCGCTTCCCCTCCGCTTCGGCGGTGTCGGCCACGGTGCGCTTCCCCTCCGCTTCGGACGTGTCGGCCGGGGCGTGCGGCCCGTGTTCCTCGGCGGTACGGAACGTACGGCTCAGCAGCGTCCGGTACCCGTGGGGCAGCCGGGCGATGTCGTCGTGCACACCGGCGAAGCGCGCCGCTTCCTCGCAGCGCCCGGGGTCCCGCAGCGCGCTCAGCTCACCGAGGGCGATGTTCTCCAGGGCCGGGAGTTCGTAGCGCATGGGGTCCTGGAACGTGGCGGCGATCCGGGTCCGCAGCTCGGCCGCAGGGATGTCGCGCAGATCGGTGCCGTCCCACAGGATGCGGCCCCGAGTGGGGTCGTAGAAGCGGCACAGCAGTTTGACCAGGGTGGATTTCCCGGAGCCGTTGACGCCGACCAGCGCGACGGCGGAGCCGCGCTCCAGCCGCAGCGTGACGCCTCGCAGAATCCACGGGAGCCCTTCCCCGTAGCGGAACCAGACGTCCTGGAACTCGATCGCGTCCGCCAGCGGGGCGGCGGGACGCGGGTGGCTCGGGGCGGGCAGGTCGGGGTCGAGGCCGACCACGGTGACGTAGTGCCGGAACAGCGTCAGCGAGTGGTGGGTCTGGCCCACTTCGCCGGCCAGCCCGCCGATGCCGCTCTGCACGGCCGGAACCGCGGTCAGCAGCATGGACACGTCGCCGACCGTCATCGAGCCCTGCGCGGCGGCCCGCGCCGCCCACAGCAGTGCGGCACCGGCCAGCAGCGCCGAAGTGATCTGAAGGCAGGACTGGACCCGAAGCTCCCTGCGGTCCAGGAGTTCTCGCTGGGCGTCCGCCGTGCGGCGCTCGCCCAGCATGCGCTCGCGCAGAAACGCCCCGACGCCGTACAGCCGTATCTCCTTGGCCGCCTCCACGCTGGTCAGCAGCGTCGCGTAGAAGATCTCCCGGCGTTCGGTGGGGCTGATGTCCCACAGCGCCCGGGCCCGTCGGCGGCTCAGCGCCACCTCCGCCCACAGCACCGGCACCCCCGACGCGGTCACCACCACGGCCAGCAAGGGATGGAGCAGGGCGAGGGACCCGATGAAACCGGCCAGCAGCACGATGCTCCGGACGATCCCGGCCGCACCTTCGACCACCTGGGACGGTGCGAGGCCCCCGGCCTGCTGGGCCAGTCTCAACTGGTCCAGGAAGGCCGGGTCCTCGAAGCGGCGCAGCCCGGTGAACGTGTCGACCGAGGCGTGCAGCCGCGCCTGCGCCCGCAGCCCGGTGGCGCGGGTCAGCCGGGCGCGGAGGTAGCCGCTGATCTGCGGGGTGACGGCCATGACCGCGCTGATCGCGGCCAGGGCGCAGGCGGGCTGTGCGATCGCCCGCACCGTGGGTTCCGTGGCCAGGACGTCCAGGACGTCCTTGACCAGCCAGGTGGCGGCGACCGGTGCGGCCGCCGTCACCAGGGCCACTGCCAGAAGACCCACCAGGACGCCGCGTGCGGAGCGGAACGCCAGTTTCAGTGCCGTCGCGACCACATGGGCGAATCCCGCTCGGGCGTTCGTGGGGGCGGTGGCCGCGCTCACGCCGAGCCCACGGGCTGGGCGGCGAGCGCCGCACGACCGACCGCCGTCACCCGGGGCGCGGCCCCGAACCCTGTCCTGACGGCGAACTGGGAGGGGAACGCCTGCACCCCGAACGCGGTCGTGACCGGACCGTCCGGTTCCTCGCGGACGACCCGGGCCACCGGCGCCAGCCGTTCGGCCATCTCCCAAGACTCCGCGAAGTCGTCGGATCCGTCGCCCCCGGACACGACGACGGCGACCACGGCACGACGGTCCGCCTCCGGCAGGGCGGCCACCTGCTTCACGAAGACGGGCAGCCTTCGTCGGCAGGGCGGACAGCCGGCGGAGAAGAACGCCACCACGCAGTCGTCGCCGAGGTCGTGCTCGGTGATCTCGACGCCGTCGGTGCCGACGGTCGTGAACGCGCCCACGGTCGCGCCCACCGGGAGACCGCCCTCCTCGGCCCCGGCCGCGGCCGGCCCGTCCGGCCGGTCGCGGAGCCGCCGCAGGACGGCGAGCGTCAGCATCAGATCCAGCGCGCACAGCGCGGCGACGGCTGCCAGGGCGACGGAAAGATAGAACATGGCGCGGTCCCCTCCAGTCGGGACGGTCACATACCTGGGCGGATCCGGGCGGCGGGCCGTGCGCGCAGCAGCAGGACCAACTCGTCGCCCACCACGAGCACGAGAGCGGCCACGGCCCCGGTCAGCCAGACGGCGAACCACGCCTGCCACGGCAGCGGCGCCGGATGAAGCACACCGGGCACGGCCAGGGCGGTGACCATGAGCAGCAGCCCGTTGCGCACGAGCTGCGGGGCGCCGACGGGGACCGCCGACGTACCGAAGCAGTGGCAGGACACCGCCGTACGCGAACCGACCGCCCGGGCGACGACTCCGGTGAACGCGGCCAGCAGAGCACCCGCCAGCAGCAGACCGATGCCGCGCAGCGGGGGAACGGCCAGCAACACGACGGCCGCCGCCTCGACGGCGAGCACCGCCCTGGCGAGCCGACGCCCGGCTCCCCCCGTGCGGAGCCGGACGAGTGCGGTGGTGGCCTCGGCGAACGCGTCGAACGCGGCCGCGTCGCGCACCTTGCCGAGGAAGGCCGCGCCGAGTACCAGCGTCAGCACGGCATGACAGGTCGCGGACAGAAGTTCCACGCGTACTCCCGAGAAGCTGTTGTCCCGGGAAGAGCCGTCGCTCCCCGGACGAGATGTCGGCCCGGGAGCTGTCGCTCCTGGGAGAAGCCGTGCCCGGGGCCGGGGCGGCGCGGGAACGTCCTCGCCCGCCGACGTGCCGAGCGTCCGGACAGGACACGGCGGGGTGCGGGCCGCCCGCCGCCGCTAGGGCGTGTTTCGAAAGTCCCGTCTGGTCGGGGGCGTCTGGTACTTCCCCAAGTTCTCGGCTTTCGCTCGAACAGGGGAGACCCCACTCTCGCTGCGTTGTCGGTCGTCGGCGCAGCCCGCTGCGCTCTCCTCCCTCCGCCTTGCGATCGCACGTACCAGTCGCCCCCGACCCCGCCCTGCGGGCGGACGACGCTCCTTTCGAAACACGCCCTGGCCGCCCGACGGAGAACGCCAGCCGCGGTTACGACGTGCAGCCGCAGCGGACGAACTCGCGCCTGTTCAGGTCGCACGACCACACGCGCTGTGTGTACTGGTTGTAGTTCGCACACGGCTGGTTGCGGATGCAGCGGTACCACCACTCGCACGCACCGGCCGTCTCGCTCGGAACCAGACGCTCCAGCATCCGGTCCGCGATCCCACGCATACTCCTCATGACGCCGTCCCCTTCCGGAACACGTTCTCTGGTCGTGCCCGGCGGTCCCGGGCCGTGCTCATCACCGTCCCGCACCACCCTTGGCGGAACCTTGGCGCGATCTCGAATTGGCTGATGGAGCCCGTCTCGGCAAGCTGGGCGCGGGGTCAGGGAGGTGCCATGGCGGTAGGGTTCCGCGTGCTCGGTGACATCACGGCGCACATCGACGGTGCGGCCGTGGCGCTCGGTCCTCCGCAACAGCGGTCCGTACTCGCCGCGTTGCTCGTCGACGCCCCGCGCACGGTGACGGCCGCGCAACTCGTCGAACGGGTCTGGGAGAACCGCGCACCGCAGCGCGTCAAGGGCACGCTCTACGGATACGTGTCCCTGCTGCGGCGGGCCCTGGAACCGGCGGGCGAGGAAGCGGCCATCGCCCGACGCCCCGGCGGATACGCCGTGCAGACCGCCCCGCACCTCGTGGACCTGCACCTCTTCCACACCCTGGTCCGTCAGGCCCGTGCCGCCGAGGACGCGGAACGCGCCGCCCGGCTCTTCGAACAGGCGCTGGCCCTGTGGCAGGGAGAGCCCTTCACGGCATGCGCCACCCCGTGGTTCGACTCACTGCGTGAGGCACTGCTGCGGGAACGGCTCGCCGCCGAACTGGACTTCAACGACGCCCGACTGCGTCTCGGGGCTCACGGCGCGCTCCTGTCCCGGCTCGTGTCCCTGACGGAGCGTCACCCCTTGGACGAGCGGGCGGCCGGGCAGCTCATGCTCGCCCTGTACCGCAGCGGGCGGGCCTCCGACGCCCTACGCCATTACGAGGCTCAACGTCGCCATCTGGCTGATGAGTTGGGCATCGACCCGGGTCCGGAGCTGCGTCGGCTGCATCAGCGGATCCTCACCGACTCCCCGGACCTCTCCGTGCCCTCCCCGGCGGTCACCGCCTCCCGCCCGCGTCCTGCCGGAACCTCCGGCCCCGACGGGGCCCCCGGATCCGCCGCCGGGAACGGCCCCGCCGACGCCGCCGGGGACGGCCGCGAGAGCCAGAGCGGACCGGGCGCGCCGGGCGGGCCGGGTGGGACGACTCCGTGCCCCCGCCTGCTGCCGCCGTCCCCGTCCCTGCTGGTGGGCCGGGAGCGGGAGACGTCCGAAGCCTGTCGGCTGCTGGCCCGGAAGACGGCCGGGCCGCTCCCCCTGCTGGTCACCGGCCCCGCCGGGGTCGGCAAGACGGCGTTCGCCGTACGCCTGGGACATCGGCTGGCCTCCCGGTTCCCGGACGGCCAGCTCTACACGGACCTGCAGGGCTTCGGAGACGGGCCGGCCGAACCGTTCACGATCCTGGGCGCCTTCCTCCGGGCGCTCGGTGTGCGCGGCGGCACGGTACCGCCGGACCACACCGGCCGCGTCCACCTCTACCGCACCCTGCTGGCCCAGCGGAAAGCGCTCGTCGTCCTGGACAACGCCGCCGACGCCCTCCAGGTGGACGACCTCCTCCCCAGCGGCGCCCGCTGCGCCGCCGTCGTCACCAGCCGCACTTCCCTCGCGGGTCTCGACGGCGCCCGGCTCCCGCTGGGAGTCCTGGACCCCGCGAACGGACTCGCCCTGCTGCGGGAGATGCTCGGAACCGACCGGACCCTCGCGGAGCCGGACGCCGCCCGGGCCATCGTGGAGACCTGCGAGGGTCTTCCGCTCGCGGTGTGGGTCGCCGGAGCACGGCTGGCGGCCCGGCCGAACTGGCCACTGGGAAAGGTCGCCCACGCGCTGGCCGACGAACAGCGCAAGCTCGACGAACTGGCCGTCGGCCACGTCGCCGTACGGGCCAGCCTCGAACTGACCTACCAGGCGATGCCGCCCGCGAACCAGCACGCCCTGCGGATGCTGGCCCTGCTCCCCGGGCCGGACCTCTCCGTCTGGTCCCTGGCCGCGCTCCTGGACCTCGACCTGCGCCGGGCGGAGGCCCTGCTCGACGACCTGACCGACGTCCACCTGGTGGAGGCCGCCACGACCGGGGCGTCCGGCATGCGCCACCGGCTGCACGATCTGGTGCGCCTGCTGGGCCGCGAAAGGGCGGAACGGGAGGTCCCGCCGCATGAACGCGCCGCCGCGCTCGCCCGGTTGCTGGGGGCCGGCCTGCACCTGGCCGACCTGGCCGCGGACACCCTCAGCGTCGACTTCCAGGGCATCTCGCAGGCCGCCCTGGCGTCCTGGCGGCTGTCCGCACAGGACGCCGACCGCGTCCTCGCGGACCCGCTGGCCTGGTTCAACGACGAGCGCCGGTTCCTCATCGACGTGGTGGACCAGGCACTCGACAGGGACGAGACCGCCCCGGCGGCGGCACTGGCCACCACGCTGACCACCCTCTTCCAGATCGGCAGCCACTTCGACGACTGGGAACGCCTCCAGAACCGGGCCCTCAAGGCGGCCCTGAGCGGTGGCGACCGACGCAGCGCCGCCCAGCTCCACCGCTGCCTGGGCGAGCTCACCACCATCCTCGACCGCTATCCGGAGGCAGTGGGCCACTTCGAACAGGCGCTGGAGCTCGGCGACGGCGAGGGCCCGGCCCACCTGGCCAGTGCCACGGCCGGGCTCGCTTACGTGCACCGCCTGCTCGGCCACTACACGACGGCGGTGCGCCACTTCGAGCGGGCGGCGGAGCTCGCCCGCCTGGCCGGAAACGTCAACTGCCTCGTCTACGCGACCAACGGCATCGGCGTCATCGACCTGGAACAAGGGCGCACCGAGGCGGCCATGGAGCGGTTCACCCAGTGCCTGCGGGAGAGCCGGGACGCCGGCTACCGCCCGGGCGAGGCCCAGGCGCTGCGCTGCCTGGGGCAGTGCCACCGGGCGCTCGGAGCCCATGCGGAGGCCGCCGAGTGCTTCCGGCGGGCCGCGGCGATCAGCGAGGTCCTCGGCGACCGGCTCACCGCCGCGCACGCCACCTGCTGGCTCGGGGACGTCCTGGTCAAGGGCGGCGCCGAACGGGAGGGCCGCCGGCTCCTCGCCCGTACTCTCTGGACCTACCGGGAGTTCGGCAATCTGTGGGGCGAGGCGGCGACGCTCTACGCGCTCGCGGAGGCGCAGCTCACCGCCGGACGGCCGGTGCCGGCCGTCCGGCGTGCCGAAGCGGCCGTCGGGCTGTGGCGCCGCATCGGTTCCCGGAGCTGGCTGGCCGTGGGCCTCGACACCCTGGCCAGGGCCCGCGACCTGCTCGGCGACGCCTCGGCCGCGGGCCGCGCCCGCGAGGAGGCCGCGCGGCTGCGGGCGGCGCTGGGCGAATCCCGTCCCGAGGACTGAGACCGGACACCGGACCGGACACCGGACCGGACGCCGGAGCGGACACGACGCGGCGCCGCCGCGTCGTCGTTCCGGAGAACGGACTCACACCAATGGCCCTCACCGATGACCGGAAGCCCCTCGGCCCGCGCTTGCCTCGAGTGCACTCGAAGGTTTTAGCGTGGAGGGCATGACGGTGATGGAGACCACTTCCGCGAGGACGGACGTCGGCGCGTCGGCACCCAAGGCGTACCCGCGCCCCGACGGGCAGGACCGCTACACCATCGGCGAGGTCGCCGCGTTCACCGGGCTCACCGCGCACACCCTGCGCTGGTACGAGCGGATCGGGCTGATGACGCACGTCGACCGGTCGCACACCGGCCAGCGCCGGTTCACCAACCGGGACCTGGACTGGCTGGCGTTCGTCGGCAAGCTGCGGCTGACCGGGATGCCGGTCGCCGGCATGGTCCGGTACGCGGAGCTGCTGCGCGAGGGCGAGCACACCTTCGAGGAAAGGCAGGAGCTGCTGGAGGCGACCCGCCGCGACGTGAAGGCGCGGATCGCGGAGCTCCAGGACACGCTCGCCGTCCTCGACCACAAGATCGATTTCTACGCGGGTGCCCGACGGGCGCCGGAAAGGCCCTGTGCCTGATGACTGACGACAAGATCGCCACTGTGGAGCTCGGCACCGGCGGCCCCCGGGTCGGCGTGCAGGGTCTCGGCTGCATGGGGATGAGCGAGTTCTACGGGGAGACCGACGAGGCCGCCGCCCGCGAGACGCTGGAGACGGCGCTGGCGGCGGGCGTCACCCTGTTCGACACCGCCGACGTCTACGGGAGCGGCGCCAACGAGGAGTTCCTGGCCCCGTTCGTCGCGGCGCACCGGGACGCGATCACCCTCGCCACGAAGTTCGCCATCGAGCGGAGGGCCGACGACCCGCACTACCGGGGCGTGCGCAACGACCCCGCGTACATCCGGCAGGCCGTCGAGGGCAGTCTGCGCCGGCTCGGCACCGACGTCATCGACCTCTACTACATGCACCGCCGCGATCCCCTCGTCCCACTGGCCGAGTCCGTCGGAGCGATGGCCGAACTGGTCCGGCAGGGCAAGGTCAAGCACCTCGGACTGAGCGAGGTGACCGGGCCCGAGCTGCGCGAGGCGCACGCGGTGCACCCGATCGCCGCACTCCAGTCGGAGTGGTCGCTCTTCAGCCGGGACGCGGAGCGCAGCGCCGTACCCGCCGCCGTCGAGCTGGGGGTGGCCCTCGTGCCGTACTCGCCGCTCGGCCGCGGCTTCCTCACCGGCGCGTTCACGGACGCCGCCAAGGACCTGCCGGACGGCGACTTCCGCCGGTACCAGCCGCGCTTCACCGGAAACAACGCGAAGGCGAACGCCGCGCTGCTGGCGCCCGTGCGCGAGATCGCCCAGGTGCACGGGGCCACCCCCGCGCAGATCGCCCTCGCCTGGGTGCAGCAGCGCGCCCAGGTGCACGGTCTGACCGTCGTCCCGATCCCCGGCACCCGCAAGAGCAGCCGCCTGCTGGAGAACGTGGCCGCCACCCGGATCACGCTGACGGACCAGGAACTGGCGCTGCTGGAGCCGATCGCCGGACAGGTGGCGGGCGACCGCTACCCGGACATGAGCAACACGGCCACGGCCCGCGAGCGGTAGTCCCGGGAGCGGCACCAGCCGGTACGGGCCGGTTTTGGGCCGTACCGGCGGGGCGGTGCGCCATGCGCATCAGGGCGGCATGACCATCCGCAACCGGAGACCCAGTCCCTCGATGTCACACCGCCAGTCGCGCTGGAGTCCACAGGCGACGCTGAACCAGTTCACCAGCCGGGCCCCGCGCGGCCCCGCGCTCTACTGCCAGGTCGCGGTGTCGGGGTCGATGCCGTGGGCGCGTGCGGCGGCGTCGACGATGTGGCGGAACCACGTGGCGAGGCCGGTACGGATGCCGTCGTAGTGGGCAGTGAATGCCGGATCGGCCTCGTACATGCGGCCGAGGCAGACCTGCATCTCCCTGGTGAGGGGAAAGTACGAAGCGAAGACTTCGCGGTGCCGCTCGACGAGTTCGTTCGCTTCCGGGCTACCAGGTGGGACACCGGCGTCCATCGCATCCCCGAGAGCGCGGTCGAGGTCGGCAACGGCGTCGGCGACGGCCTGCCATTCCTCCGGACCGCGAGCGGCCGAACGTTCGGCGTACTGCCGCCACTGCGGCGTGTCTCCGTAGCGCTGACGGGCTTGGGCGGGCCAGTCCGGGTTCCACTCGGGGCCGAAGATCGCGGCCTGCTGCTCGACGGTCAGCAGCAGGCCGCGGTCGTGGGCGTCGATCATCCGGTCCAGTCCGGCGCCGAGCTGCTGGAGGCGGTCGATCCGTTCAGCGACCTGGGTGCGCTGCGCACGCAGGGCGCCGGGCACGTCCGCGGTCGAGTCGTCCAGGACGGCCCGAATCCTGTCCAGGCCGAGACCGAGATCACGGTAGACGACGATGCGGTGCAGACGTTCCAGATCAGCGGCGGTGTAAAGCCGGTATCCGGCAGCCGTGCGCAGCGACGGTCGTGCCAGGCCGATCTCATCCCAGTGGTGCAGGGCGCGGACCGTCACGCCCAGACACGTCGAGACCTGGCCGACGGTCAGGCTGTCGGCGTCGGTGTCGGTGTCGGTGTCGGCGTCGGTGTCGGCGTCGGTGGTATCAGGCATGCTCCCCATGGTCGTCGCGACCGACGCCCGGTGGGGTGATCCCGATGGCTTCAAGGTTCCGCGCCTCCTCGCTGGCCGGATCGAAGGGCTTCGCCGCAGTGAAGACGATCCGTGCGTTCTCGGGGGTGATCACCTCCACATCGCGGGTGTTCCAAGGAGTATCCCGCGGACCGTCGACCGAGTCCGGGCGCACCGCACGGCATGCCTCGACCAGGGGATCGACCTGGCTGAGCACGCAAGCGAAGCTGACGCTCATCGCCGGTGCCTGCTCCGGCTCGCTCGCCGCCGCGACGAGGAGTACGTCCTGGAACGCCCAGCGGCGCAGATGCACAAGCGTGCCGGGGATGCTGAACAGCTCGAAGAATCCGAGACCCCGAATCCAGAAGTCCACCGACGCCGCCATATCGCTCGTGGGGATCGTCACGAACGCGGGCATGCCATAGATGCCGTGGAACGGCTCCGGCGGAACCGCATCAGGGCCGGGGGCGGGCACGGGACTCGTCTCGAACGCGTTGTAGTAATCGCTCATGCGCCCCACCTTCCAGCCTCACGCGACGTGAGGGTCAAGTCGAGTCCGTGTATCTCGCCCCGCCCCGATGATGCGGACCGGTGCGGTGGCCGGGGCATCCGCCTGAGGTGGCCGGCATGAGCGAAGTCCCCGGGCCCCGAACCCTGTTGCCGAGGACGCCGGGCGGCGGCGAGGACGACTGGCTTCCCGTCGGCACCGGAGAGTCGGCGGCGGAGGTCTTCCGCAGCGCGGACGCCAGCACCGGGGCCCGGAGCCCGGCCGGCGCCCCGGTCCCTCACGCCTCGCCCGGCACCACCAGCCCCGCCTCGTACGCGAAGATCACCGCCTGTGCGCGGTCCCGCAGGTCGAGCTTGGCCAGGACGCGTCCGATGTGGGTCTTGACCGTCTGCTCGGCCAGCACCAGCCGAGCCGCGATCTCCTGGTTGGACAGCCCCCGCGCGATCAGCTCCAACACCTCCGTCTCGCGCGGGGTCAGCCCCTTCAGCCGCAGCGCCTGTCCGCTCCGGGTCGCGCCGGAGGGGCCCTGCCGGGCGAAGTCCGCGATCAGGCGCCGCGTCACGGACGGCGCGAGCAGCGCCTCGCCGGACGCCACCACCCGCACCGCCGCGATCAGGTCCGAGGGCGGCGCGTCCTTCAACAGGAAGCCGGACGCCCCGGCGCGCAGCGCCTCGTACACGTAGTCGTCCACGTCGAACGTGGTGAGCATCAGCACCTTCGGCCGGTGCTCCACCCCCGCGGGCGGGTTCAGCAGTTCGCGGGCCGCCGCCAGGCCGTCCATCTCGGGCATCCGGACGTCCATCAGGACCACGTCCGGGCACACCTCCCGGCTGACGTCGACACCCCGGCGCCCGTCCGGCGCCTCACCGACCACCTCGATGTCGCTCTGCGCCGCGAGCAGCGCCGCGAACCCCGCGCGCACCATGGCCTGGTCGTCGACGATGATCACGCGGATGGTCAAGGTTCCTCCGGGGCGGCGTCAGGGCGTGGTGGGCGTCAGCTCACCGAGTGCTTCAACGGCAGGCGGGCGGCTACCCGATAACCGCCGTCGGGCAGCGGACCGGTGTCCAGCGTGCCGCCGGTCAACCGTACGCGTTCGCGCATGCCGACCAGCCCGTGCCCGGTGCAGTTGGTCTCCAGCGGTGAACCCGCCTGCGCCGCAGGGCCGTTGACCACCAGGACGGTCAGGTGCCCGTCGTCGGACGTGACCGACACCCGGGTCCGTGCCCCGGGCGCGTG
Source organism: Streptomyces sp. NPDC047982 (assembly GCF_043204165.1). NCBI lineage: Bacteria > Bacillati > Actinomycetota > Actinomycetes > Kitasatosporales > Streptomycetaceae > Streptomyces > Streptomyces sp. NPDC047982. The sequence goes on from NZ_JBIDBS010000002.1 coordinate 399,082, forward strand.
CCGCACCACATTGGCCAAGGACTCCTGCACGATCCGGTACGCCGACAGATCCACCGCCTGCGGCAGGTCCGGCAGGTCCGCGGCCAGCGACAGTTCGGCCCAAAGCCCTGCCCGTACCGTCGCCTCGACCAGTTGCTGCACCCGGTCGAGCCCCGGCTGCGGCGCCCGCTCGCCGTCCGTGCCGTCACTGCGCAGCACCGCCAGCAGCCGCCGCATCTCCGTCAAAGACTCCCGCGCGCTCGCCGCGATCGCGCCGAACTCCTCGCGCGCCTCCTCGGACAGCCCCTGGACGCGGTAGGGCGCGGAGTCGGCCTGGACCGTGATCACGGACATGTGGTGCGCGACCACGTCGTGCAACTCGCGGGCGATCCGGGCGCGTTCCTCCAGCAGGGTCCGCCGCGCGCGCTCCGCCTCGCTGATGATCTCCTGCTCGACCAGACGTCGCCGCGCGACGCCCCGCTCCCGTACCACCGCACCGATCACCGCGAACACCGCGCCCAGGACGGGAAGCAGCACCGCGCTGCCGTTGCTGCGCGCCGGGTCGACCAGATGCAGGGCCAGGCTCGCCGTCGCCGTCACCGTCCAGACCGCGACCGCGGTCTGCAGGGGTTCGCGCAGGGCCACCGCCAGCAGCAGGAAGAGATGGCCGAGCAGGGCGGGCGGGGCCCACGGCCACACGTCGTACGAGGCGGGCGGGTACCCGAGCAGGACCAGTGCGCCCAGGACATCGGCGGGGAGGATGATCCACCATGCCTGCAAGGGCCGGTGCGCCAGCATCAGGAGCGGTGTCGCCTGGGTGACGGCCAGGAACCCCGCGATCCCCCCGTCCAACCTGTACTGGTTGGTCAGGACCCCGATGGTGACCGGGAAGAAGATCGCGAAGAGGACGAGGACGGCCGCGTGCGCAAGCAGCCGCTGCCAGCGCCGGGGAGCGTTCGGCGGGGCGGGCGCCGAGGGAGGGGAGGGGTGGCCGAGATCGTGGGCGACCCGGCGCAGAGTGCGGCGCGCGGCACGCACCAGGCCGTCGACGGTGGGCGGCGCTTCGGACGCGATGCGCGGGCCCTCGGACAGGTCGTGTCGCGCTTCGGATTCGACGTGCGGCGGGGGAATGGTCATGGCCGCATCAGCGTAGGCAGCGGACCCGCCCGATGGCGTCATACCCGGGTTTCGATCCGCGGCCGCCCCGTCTCGTACGAGGGTATGACGGGGCGGGAGGCGCGGAGAGCGACGGACGGAGCAGGACATGACGAGCCGGGCCACGCCTCCGCGCCCCGCCACAACAGGAGACCGGCCACCCAACCGCTAGAGCTCCGAGAGCAGTTGGGCCTTCTTCGCGCTGAACTCGTCGTCCGTCACCAACCCCGCCTGATGCAGCTCCCCGAGATGGCGGATCCGCTCCGCGATGTCCGCGGGGTCGCGCCGCCCCGCGCCGACCAGGACGGGGCCCGGGGTGTGCGCGGGCTGCGTTCTGCGCACGGAGTCCAGCACTGCCGCGGCGAACGGCAACGACTCGTGCACCGGACCGTAGCCGAGCCCGAACACCACCGCGGCCGGGTCCTGATCGGCGCGGGTGGGACCGGCGGCGGCCGTCGGCAGGGCACCGCCCGGCGCCGTGCACGGACCGGGATCGGCCACCGGCTCGGTGTCCGTGCACGCGGACGTGGCCGCACCCATGGGGGCGCCCATGGCGGGGCCGGACGCCGCGACCGCGCCCTTCGCGCCGCGCGGCAGCAGCCGCAGATATCCGTCGAAGACGTCCGGCGAACGCCACTCGACGCCGCTCAGCTCCGCCACCGGGAACGTCTGGTCGCCGGCCTTCCACTTCGCCGTGGAGGCACCCGTCCAGAACCAGCGGAAGTACACCCGCTCGCCGTCGAAGCCGGCCCGGCCGTCGTACGCCTTGAACTGCATCGGAGCCTCGGGGGCGGCGACCAGGAATCGGTCGGCGGGCTCCGAGGCGTCCGGGCCGAGCCGGGCGCGCAACTCGTCCGCGTAGTACTCGGCGAGCGTCTCGCGCTCGGCGGGGAGCACCAGCCGGTACGGGTCGTGGCTGTCCTTCAGCTGCCCGGCGGCGGCCTCCAGCAGCGGGTCGGCGCCCGGTCTCGGCACCGCGCGCAGGACCACCGTGCCCCGCTTGCCGGGGGCCAGCGTCACCGAAGACAGAGCCGCGTGCGGTACACGGCGCTCACGCAGGCTCTGGAAGAGCTTCGGTGTGCGGATCCCCCGTTCGAAGCGGATGAGCACGGAGTCGTGGTCGAACTCCCAGGTGGCATGAATTCCGGCCAGCACATCACCCATGTGCCTCATCGTATGCGGCACTTGCCCTTCACGTCCCCCCTGGAGCAAGCCCCGATATGTGACCGGATACGGTGCGATGCACCCGATCGGATCCCGGTCAGGCCGTGCTGTCGTGGGCGACGCCGGCACGACAGGCGCGGTCGGAAGTCGCACAGCTCACCGAACCGTAGGCGCCCACACCGATGGCCGCGAAGTTGCCCAGGCTCTCGGTGCCCGGCTCGAAATAGCCGCTGTGCCCGAGTGCGTCGCCGGCCGCGACGACGCGTGCGCCGAACGCGGGTTCGACCGGGTCGGCTCCGTGACCGAGCCCGCCGAACTCCAGGTTCGGGACGTCCTCGATCCAGTCGCCGCGGTCCCGCGTCGCCCACACCCTGGCCCCGGTACGCAATTGATCGGCGCGCTCCACACGCATGCCGGGGCTGCCCGCGACCGCGATGTCCGCGACCCTGGCGGGCAGTTCGTGCGCCGCGACGCCGCACAGCACCGAGCCGTAGCTGTGGCAGAACAGCGAGACGGGGGCGCCGCCGGGCAGCCCGTCCACCAGCGCCTTCAGACGCACGGCACCGCGTGCGGCGAGGTTGCCCAGAGCCGCGTCCACGCCGATACCGGCGGGCGCGGTGTAGTCGGCCCAGGCGATGACGGCGGTACGGATGCCGGGCCGGGCGGCGCGTTCCGCCGCGTACAGCGACTTCGCCATGCCGACCGGGGCGGTGTTCCCCTTGGGCGCGGGCCGTTCCAGGGTCAGCACCGTGGTGTCGACGCCGGGGACGACCACGGAGATCCGTTCGGCCCGGTCGAGATCGCCGAACACCTCCGCGGCACGCCCCTTTCCGGACGGGTCGAAGGCGAGGATGTGCCGGCCGTCCGCGAGCATCGACCGGAAGCGGTCCAGTCGGCGCAGCGCCTCGGCCCGGCCGTCGGGGGAGAGCCGGACGTCGTGCGCGCGCTTCTGCTCGACCGCTCGCGCGTCCGCCAGGGCCCGCCGGTTGGCGCGGTAGCGCAGGGCGACCGGGGCTCCGTTCAGATTGCCCACCACCAGCGGGTATCTGTCGGCGAGGGCGGTGCGCTGCTCGGCCCTGAGCGTGGCGAAGAACCGGGCCATGCGGCGCGGTGGCGCGTCGGCGTCCGGCAGCGGGTGCCCCGCGAGCCGACCCCGCGCCCAGGCGGCGAGCGCGACCGCGCGGGGCTCGTCGGGGCTCTGGTGGCGCACGGCGGTCCAGCCCGTGGTCGCCAGCATCACGAACACCACCGCGACGGCGAGCAGCGCGCGCCACGCGGCGAGGGTGGGAGAGGAGTCGAAGGAAGTCACTCCGGCCCACACTAGGAGACGCGCCACGACACCCGCGTGCAGGGTGACACACATCACCCGGCTGTCGGGAATTCAAGTCCCGCTGTTTCACGCTGTGTTGGTGCGGTACGCACGCTGAGGTGCGCGAGGAGCCGGGGAAGCGGCTCCGGGGCGTCGCACGCCGCTGTCGGGGGGCCGTTGTGAGGTCGGTCGTGCGGTGTGCCGAAACGTACGACGCATCGAGACATGCGGCACATCAAGACGTGCGGGACATCGGGAGGGAGCTCATGGCGTCGGCGGGAGCGTGGACGGTGTCGGCGCCCGGACTCCGTACACGCATGCCGTCAGCCGGACGCGCGGCCGGTCCCGGCTCCCGCTTCCGTTTCCGTACCCGACCGCCAGTTCCCCGCCAGCGCCGGACCGAGCTGGTCCAGGTACCGCTCGGTCAGCACGCGCAGCGACTCCATGCTGGCGTCCCTTCCGCGGCACCAGAGCTGGCCCGTCACCCGCATCACCCCGCAGAACGCCGCGACGGCGACCCTGGGCCGGGGGTCCTTCTCCACGTCGAGGCCCTCGCGCTCGGCGATCAGCAGCGCTACCTGGTTCTCCAGGTCGATGCTGCGCCGCAGGTGGGCGGCGAGCAGCGACGGTGTCGACTCGATCATCCGGTACGTGCGCATGTGGAGTTCGACCGTGATGATCGCGTCGATCGTGTCACCGAGGCTGTTCCAGGCGCAGAGGACCGCGCGGCGTATGGCTTCGAACGGCGCCTCCGACGCGGGGCGCCGGCGCAGTTCCGAGAGGAAGTGGGACTCCACCATCTCCTGGATGGCGAAGGCGACCTCCTCCTTGCTGGCGAAGTAGCGGAAGAAGGTGCGTTGGGAGACCTCCACGGCGTCGACGATCTCGTCGACGGTGGTCTGCTCGTACCCCTGCGTGGTGAAGAGGTCGAGGGCGGCGTGCAGCAGGGCGTCCCGGGTGCGGCGCTTCTTCCGTTCACGCAGCCCGGGCGGGCGCTCGCCCCGTGCGACCGGAGTCCGGTCACGCTCGGTCCTGGTCCGGTCCGGTCCGCCCGGAGCCCCGCCCCGTTCGGCCGGACGGTCCGCTCCTTCGGCCGGGTGCTCGCGCGGCCCGGCCGCCGCCGGACCGCCCCCCGGCCCGTGCACCGGACTCTCGTGCGGCCCGGCCGGGCGCGCCGCCCGCTGCCCCTCGGTCACTGAAGTGGTCCTCTTTCTTCTGCCTTTGGCCAGCTCAGCGTACCTGTGAGCTACGTGACAGTTACACGCTAGTGAAATGGTTCGTCAACTGTCAGACACTGACACTAGAGTCCCCGGTATGACTAGTCAGACCACCGTCGAAAAAGCGTCGCGGGAGCCGCAGAACACGGCTGTGCCCGCACCTGCCAAGGGGCTGCGCGGCCACCCCTGGCTGACGCTCTTCTCCGTGGCCATCGGCGTGATGATGGTCGCGCTCGACGGCACGATCGTCGCGATCGCCAACCCGGCCATCCAGCACGACCTGAAAGCCTCGCTCGCCGACGTCCAGTGGATCACCAACGGCTACATGCTGGCCCTCGCGGTGTCCCTCATCACCGCGGGCAAGCTCGGTGACCGGTTCGGCCACCGCCAGACCTTCCTGATCGGTGTCGTGGGCTTCGCCGCGGCGTCGGGTGCCATCGGACTCTCCGACAGCGTCGCCCTGGTGATCGTGTTCCGCGTGCTCCAGGGTCTCTTCGGCGCCCTGTTGATGCCCGCCGCGCTCGGCCTGCTGCGCGCCACCTTCCCGGCCGAGAAGCTGAACATGGCGATCGGCATCTGGGGCATGGTGATCGGCGCCTCGACCGCGGGCGGTCCGATCCTCGGCGGCGTGCTCGTCGAGCACGTCAACTGGCAGTCCGTCTTCTTCATCAACGTGCCCGTCGGGGTGATAGCGCTCCTGCTGGGCCTGGTGATCCTCAAGGACCACCGCGCCGAGAACGCGCCGCGCTCGTTCGACATCGGCGGCATCGTGCTGCTGTCGCAGGCGATGTTCTGCCTGATCTGGGCGCTCATCAAGGGCGCCGAGTGGGGCTGGGGCGACTACAAGACGCTCGGCTTCCTGGGCGGCGCCGTGGTCCTGTTCGTGGTCTTCGCCCTCTCCCAGAAGAACGTCAGGGAGCCGCTGATCCCGCTGACGATGTTCCGGTCGCTGCCGCTGACCGCGGGCACGGTCCTGATGGTGCTGATGGCCTTCGCCTTCATGGGCGGGCTGTTCTTCGTCACGTTCTACCTCCAGAACGTGCACGGCCTGAGCCCCGTCGACAGTGGTCTGCACCTGCTGCCGCTGACCGGCATGATGATCGTCGCTTCCCCGGTCGCGGGCGCGATGATCACCAAGTTCGGCCCGCGGGTTCCGCTGGTCGGCGGCATGGTGTTCACGGCGATCGCCATGTTCGGGATGTCCCGCCTGGAGGTCGGCACCGGCACCCTGACCATGTCGATCTGGTTCGGTCTGCTCGGTCTCGGCCTCGCCCCGGTGATGGTGGGCGCCACCGAGGTCATCGTGGGCAACGCACCGATGGAGCTGTCCGGTGTCGCCGGTGGTCTCCAGCAGTCCGCCATGCAGGTCGGCGGCAGCCTCGGCACGGCGGTGCTGGGCGCGGTCATGGCCTCCCAGGTCGACTCGAACCTGGGCGACAACTGGACGGCCGCACAGCTTCCGCCGCTCAGCCCGCAGCAACTGGACCAGGCGTCCGCGGCCGTCGAGGTCGGCATCCCGCCCGTGTCCGGCACCATGCCGCCGGAGATCGCGCAGAAGATCACCGATGTCGCCCATGACACGTTCGTGTCGGGCATGAGCACGGCATTCACGGTCGCCGGCGTCGTCGCCGTGGTGGCCGCGCTGGTCGCCACGCTCGCCAAGCGCGGCCAGAACGCCGAGGCGGGCGCGGGCGTGGGCCACATCTGACCGTCCGCACCGTCCCCCGACGTGCCGGCGCGCCGACAGCACGCCGCCGTCAACACACCGCGTAGAACAGCCCCGTCGGACCGCTCCGGCGGGGCTGTCGCCTATCCGGGTGGTGTGTCCCGTGGCCCCTTTCCGGGGCAGTGTCGCGCAGGTCAGGGTGCGTGCAACCGATTCGCACGACCACGGGGGTCGATTTCCATGCGCACAAGACACGCGCCGCGTAAAACACGCACGCCGCGAGCGGCACACACGATGCGTACGACCGCTCTTGTCACCGCGCTCGCCGCTGCCGCCCTGATCCCGCAGGCCGCAGCCGCGCAGTCGCCGGGTCCGCAGGCCGCTGCCCGCTCCGCGCCCGCTCGGCTCGGGGCCTGCGACAGCGGCCAGCTCTGCCTCTGGGAGAAGCCGGACTTCACCGGAGCCCGGCAGATCCACGAGCTGTCCACCGTCGACATCGAGAGCTGTGTCGCGCTCCGGGCGGGCGCCAGGGTCCAGGCACTCGCCAACCGCACGGGCCGCCCGGTCACCACGTACCAGTCGGCGGAATGTGCCGAGACCGGGGAGTTCGAGACCTACCCGGGCGGTGGTACCTGGGTGCCCCGGTCCCCGTACCAGGTCCGGGCGTTCAAGGTATGGGAGAACTGACCGGACACGGCTGGACACAACCGGAAGGTGTCGGGCCGCGACGGGGGATACGGCCCGACACGCCGGGGCTCAGGGATATGGCCCGACACGCCGAGGGGTGGCGGGGACCCGTCCGGTCCGCGCCACCCCTCGTCCGCCCTCGGCGGATGTGCCTCGCGCCTACGCGTCGCCGCCGGCCACGCCCGCGTCGGCCGCGGTCACGTCCAGCAGGTCGTACCGGTCCATCGCCGTCTTCAGCAGCGACCGGTCGATCCGGCCCTGCTTCGCCAGCTCCGTCAGCACCGCGAGCACGATCGACTGCGCGTCGATGTGGAAGAACCGGCGGGCCGCGCCACGCGTGTCCGCGAAGCCGAAGCCGTCCGCGCCCAGCGACTGGTACGCACCCGGCACCCATCGCGCGATCTGGTCCGGCACCGAACGCATCCAGTCCGAGACCGCCACGAACGGCCCCTCGGAGCCGGAAAGCTTCTGCGTCACGTACGGGACGCGCTGCTCCTCCTCCGGGTGCAGCAGGTTGTACCGCTCCACCTCCACGGCCTCGCGGCGCAGCTCGTTCCAGGAGGTCGCCGACCAGACGTCCGCCCGGACGTTCCACTCCTCGGCGAGGATCCGCTGCGCCTCGACCGCCCACGGCACGGCCACGCCGGATGCCAGGATCTGGGCCGGGATCTCGCCCCGCTCGGCGGCCTTGTAGCGGTGGACGCCCTTGAGGATGCCCTCCACGTCCACGTTCTCCGGCTCGGCCGGGTGCTGGATCGGCTCGTTGTAGACGGTGAGGTAGTAGAAGATGTCCTCGTTCTCTTCGGGAGTCCCGCCGTACATCCGGCGCAGACCGTCCTTGACGATGTGCGCGATCTCGTAGCCGAACGCCGGGTCGTACGCCACGCACGCCGGGTTGGTCGAGGCCAGCAGCTGGGAGTGGCCGTCGGCGTGCTGGAGACCCTCACCGGTCAGCGTCGTACGGCCGGCGGTCGCGCCCAGCACGAAACCGCGTGCGAGCTGGTCGGCCATCTGCCAGAACTGGTCGCCGGTGCGCTGGAAACCGAACATCGAGTAGAAGACGTACACCGGGATCAGCGGCTCGCCGTGCGTGGCGTACGCCGAACCGGCGGCGATCAGCGACGCCGTGCAGCCGGCCTCCGAGATGCCGTCGTGCAGCATCTGGCCCTGCGGCGACTCCTTGTACGCGAGCAGCAGATCGCGGTCCACCGACTCGTACTGCTGCCCCAGCGGGTTGTAGATCTTCGCGCTCGGGAAGAAGGCGTCCATGCCGAAGGTGCGGTACTCATCGGGTGCGATCAGTACGAAACGCTTGCCGATCTCCTTGTCCCGCATGAGGTCCTTCAGGATGCGGACGAACGCCATGGTCGAGGCGATCGACTGCTGACCCGAACCCTTCTTCGCGGTCGCGTACGTCTTGTCCCCGGGCAGCACCAGCGGCTTCGCACGCACCACACGCGTCGGGACGTAACCGCCCAGACTCTTGCGGCGGTCGTGCATGTACTGGATCTCGTCCGAGTCGCGACCCGGGTGGTAGTAGGGCGGGTAGCCCTCGTCCAGCTGCTTGTCGCTGATCGGGAGGTGCAGCCGGTCGCGGAACCGCTTGAGGTCCTCGACCGTGAGCTTCTTCATCTGGTGGGTGGCGTTGCGGCCCTCGAAGTTCGGCCCCAGCGTCCAGCCCTTGACCGTCTGCGCCAGGATCACCGTCGGCTGGCCCTTGTGGGCCTTGGCCGCCGCGTACGCCGCGTAGACCTTGCGGTGGTCGTGGCCGCCGCGCCCCAGGTGCAGGATCTGGTCGTCGGTCATGTCCTTGACCATCTCGCGCAGCCGCGGGTCGTCCCCGAAGAAGTGCTCGCGGATGTACGCGCCGGACTCGGTGGCGTACGTCTGGAACTGGCCGTCCGGCGTGGTGTTCAGCTTGTTGACCAGGATGCCGGTGCGGTCCTGCGCGAGCAGCGGGTCCCAGGAGCGGTCCCAGACCAGCTTGATGACGTTCCATCCGGCGCCGCGGAACTGCGACTCCAGTTCCTGGATGATCTTGCCGTTGCCGCGCACCGGGCCGTCGAGCCGCTGAAGGTTGCAGTTGACCACGAAGGTCAGGTTGTCCAGGCCCTCACGGGCGGCGAGGGAGAGCTGGCCCAGCGACTCCGGCTCGTCCATCTCGCCGTCGCCCAGGTACGCCCACACGTGCGACTGCGAGGTGTCGGCGATGCCGCGCGCCTCCATGTAGCGGTTCATCCGCGCCTGGTAGATCGCGGCGAGCGGGCCGAGGCCCATCGAGACGGTCGGGAACTCCCAGAAGTCCGGCATCAGCCGCGGGTGCGGATAGCTGGACAGCCCGTCGGGCGCCTTCGACTTCTCCTGGCGGAAGGCGTCGAGCTGAGCCTCGCTCAGCCGGTCGAGCAGGAAGGCGCGGGCGTAGATGCCCGGGGACGCGTGGCCCTGGAAGAAGATCTGGTCGCCGCCCAGGCCGTCGTCCTTGCCCCGGAAGAAGTGGTTGAAGCCCACGTCGTAGAGCGAGGCGGAGGAGGCGAAGGTGGCGATGTGACCGCCCACCCCGATGCCCGGGCGCTGGGCGCGCGACACCATCACGGCCGCGTTCCAGCGGGTCGCGTTGAGGATCTTGCGCTCGATCTCCTCGTCGCCGGGGAAGAACGGTTCGTCCTTCGTGGCGATCGTGTTCACGTAGTCCGTACTGCGCATCTCGGGCACGGCGACACGCTTCTCGCGCGCACGCTCGATGAGCCGGAGCATCAGATAACGGGCCCGTTCACGGCCTCGCTCGTCGACGGCGGCGTCGAGCGAGTCGAGCCACTCCTGAGTCTCTTCGGGATCGAAGTCCGGGACCTGGCTCGGCAGGCCGCCAATGATGATCGGGTTGCGATCGGATCCGGAAGCCACGCTGTTCCTTCGCTGTTCGGTGCTGCTCTACGGGGCCGGTCACGGGAGAACGTGCCCCCGGGGTGTGGTGCCAGTACGCCATCACCATCGTGTACCGCAAGGGCGCAAACGTCATCTCTACCGAGGGGTAACACCTGTGGTCACGAGACATCGCGTCCAGGGCGCGGGGACGGGTCGGCGCAAACGGAAACCATACGCCCAAGCCGTCCAAGCGTTCCCAAAGGCTGTTCGAGTCCGAATGGTGGACCGAAACGGCATAAGCTGTGGAAGGACGTAGAAGGACGTAAAGGATGGGGGCGGTGGCGCCGGGGCCCCGCAGGGAGGCCGCCGACACCGCGGGGACGTGGCAGGGAACGTCCTCGTTTAGGCGGTCTCGGACGCTGGGTACTTGCGCGATCCGCCACTCCCGTGTGGACTACGGCCAACGCCTCGCGCACGCGCGTGGCCGAAGCATTTTCCGAAACATGATCAGGAGGCAACCCGTGAGCGCGACCGCGGACCACGCGGAGGAGCGGACCAACCCGGCGGCACGCCTGGGGTTCGAGCCCGGACAGGTGGTCCAGGAGATCGGCTACGACGACGACGTCGAGCAGGAGCTCCGTGAGGGCATTGAGGCCGCGATCGGTCAGGATCTCGTCGACGAGGACTACGACGACGTCGCCGACGCCGTTCTGCTGTGGTTCCGCGACGAGGACGGCGACCTTACGGACGCGCTGGTGGATGCCATTGGTCTGATCGAGGACGGTGGCACGGTCTGGTTGATGACGCCGAAGACCGGCCGCGACGGGTACGTCGAACCGAGCGACATCAACGAGGCCGCGCAGACCGCTGGTCTCTCCCAGACGAAGAGCATCAGCGCGGGCAAGGACTGGACGGGCAGCCGTCTGGTCCCGCCGAAGGCGGCCCGCGGCAGGCGCTGAAAGGCGCTGAACGCGTACGAGTCAGTCACGAAGGCCCCCGCCGGCTGCGGCCGCAGGGGGCCTTCGTCGTACGGTCCCCGGGTCGCCGATGTCGTCCCCGGTCGTACGGTCGCCCGTGCGCGAGCCGCCGACGTGGTCGCCCGGGGGCTCGGGTCGGCGTGGTTGCCGGGGCCGCCGCGGCTCGTACGGTCCGCCCGGGGCGTATACGGACGACTCCGGCAGTGCCGCGAGCGTGGGTGCCGGGCGGCGGTGCGAAGGGGTAGACGTCGCCCGGAGGGGCGCCGGCCCCGTGCGGGTGCCGTACGGGGCGGCACGGGTCCTGCGTAGGCTGGGGCCACCCGGACAGCCCAGCCCGGTGAACGTAGCGAAGGGACGCGTCTCATGGCGATCGAGGTCGGCACCCAGGCCCCGGATTTCGAGCTGAAGGACAACCACGGCCGGACCGTGAAGCTCTCCGACTTCCGCGGCGAGAAGAACGTCGTACTGCTGTTCTACCCGTTCGCCTTCACCGGCGTCTGCACGGGTGAGCTCTGCGCGCTCCGCGACGAGCTGCCGAAGTTCGTGAACGACGACACGCAGCTCCTCGCCGTCTCCAACGACTCCATCCACACCCTGCGGGTCTTCGCCGAGCAGGAGGGTCTCGAATACCCGCTGGTCTCGGACTTCTGGCCGCACGGCGAGACCTCGCGGGCGTACGGCGTCTTCGACGAGGAGAAGGGTTGCGCGGTGCGCGGCACCTTCATCATCGACAAGGAGGGCGTGGTGCGCTGGACCGTGGTCAACGCCCTGCCCGACGCGCGTGACCTCAACGACTACATCAAGGCGCTCGACGCACTCTGATCCCCCTGGGCGCCCCGGATCCGCCGGGGTGCCCCATCCACCGGACCGTTCCGATCCAGCCGGAGCCCTCCGATCCAGCCGGAGCCCTCCGATCCGACCGGCCACCGGTGGATCCGATCCAATCCGGCCAAAAGGATGCTTCGGCCGGGAACCGGTCACTAGGATCCACTCGTTGATCGGATGCCAAGCAACGTGGAGACGCCGGCGCCCGCCGGCCCCCAGGAAACCAATGGGAGGACTCGTGGGAGTCAGCCTCAGCAAGGGCGGCAACGTCTCGCTGACCAAGGCCGCGCCCAACCTGACCGCCGTGATCGTCGGTCTGGGCTGGGATGCCCGCACCACCACCGGTGGTGACTTCGACCTCGACGCCAGCGCCCTGCTGACGAACGCCCAGGGCAAGGTCAGCAACGACGGCAACTTCGTCTTCTTCAACAACCTCAAGAGCCCCGACGGCTCCGTCGAGCACACCGGTGACAACCTCACCGGTGAGGGCGAGGGGGACGACGAGGTCATCAAGGTCAACCTGTCCACCGTTCCCGCCGACGTCGACAAGATCGTCTTCCCGGTCTCGATCTACGAGGCCGAGACCCGTCAGCAGAGCTTCGGCCAGGTGCGCAACGCGTACATCCGCGTGGTCAATCAGGCCGACAACAGCGAGCTGGCGCGCTACGACCTGAGCGAGGACGCGTCCACGGAGACCGCCATGGTCTTCGGCGAGCTGTACCGCCACGGGGCGGAGTGGAAGTTCCGGGCCATCGGCCAGGGGTACGCCTCGGGGCTGCGCGGCATCGCGCAGGACTTCGGCGTCAACGTCTGAGATCCGGCATCCGGGGTCTCGCCACCCGAGCCCCGGACATCGGGGTCCCGTCGTCCGGGACCCCGAACTCCGGGGTGCCGACGTCCGGTCCCGGGGTTCTCGGCGTCCGAGGTGAGGGCTCGGACGCCGAGGTGACGGCGGTCGAACAGGCACGGGACCGGGTCGGTCCGTCGGACGCGACCCGGTCCACCCAGGCACACAGCCCGTCCGGCGCCGCACACCGTGTGCGGCGCCGGACGGGCTCAGCAGTCGATCCCTGCGCAACAGACGGCTTCATGACTCATCGACTCGGGGAGGACCACACCATGGGCGTCACACTCGCCAAGGGAGGCAATGTCTCCCTCTCCAAGGCCGCACCCAACCTCACTCAGGTGCTGGTCGGGCTCGGCTGGGACGCGCGTTCCACCACCGGTGCCGACTTCGACCTCGACGCCAGCGCGCTGCTGTGCCAGTCGGGCCGGGTGCTCGGCGACGAATGGTTCGTGTTCTACAACAACCTCAAGAGCCCCGACGGCTCCGTGGAGCACACCGGCGACAACCTCACGGGCGAGGGCGACGGCGACGACGAGTCGGTCATCGTGAACCTCACCCAGGTCCCGGCGCACTGCGACAAGATCATTTTTCCGGTCTCCATTCATGAGGCGGACAGTCGGGGGCAGACCTTCGGCCAGGTCAGCAATGCGTTTATCCGCGTGGTCAACCAGGCGGACGGTCAGGAACTCGCGCGGTACGACCTCACCGAGGACGCGTCGACGGAAACCGCGATGATCTTCGGCGAGCTGTACCGGTACAACGGCGAATGGAAGTTCCGCGCCGTGGGACAGGGGTACGCGTCGGGGTTGCGCGGGATCGCTCTAGACTTTGGGGTCAACGTTTCGTAAAGCCGCGCATGGCGCGGGGGAGCCCCGTTCAAGCCGGGGGAGACCCGATACATACACGAATGGGGTAGTCAGTGCTTTTGAAAACCTTCGGCTGGTCGTTCGCGGTCACCGCGCTCGGCCTGGCCGCAGCGGCCATCTACGGGGGGTGGGAAGCCTTCGGAGTGGTGGCGATCCTGTCCATCCTGGAGATTTCTCTGTCCTTCGACAACGCGGTGGTCAACGCCGGAATCCTGAAGAAGATGAATGCCTTCTGGCAGAAGATCTTCCTCACGATCGGTGTGCTCATCGCGGTCTTCGGTATGCGACTGGTGTTCCCCGTCGTGATCGTGGCCGTCACCGCCAAGATCGGTCCCATCGAGGCGGTCGACCTTTCGTTCAGCCAGCCCGAGCGCTATCAGGAACTGGTCACGGACGCCCACCCGGCGATCGCCGCATTCGGTGGCATGTTCCTGCTCATGATCTTCCTCGACTTCATTTTCGAGGATCGTGACATCCAGTGGCTGCGCTGGATCGAGCGCCCGCTCGCCAAGCTGGGCAAGGTCGACATGCTGTCGGTCTGCATCGCGCTGATCGTGCTGCTGATCTCGGCCATGACCTTCGCGACCAACGCGCACCAGCACGGCGGCGGGCACGCCGACAAGGCGGAGACCGTCCTGCTCGCCGGGGTCGCGGGTCTGATCACGTACCTCGTCGTCGGCGGCCTGTCCGGCTACTTCGAGAACCGGCTGGAGGAAGAGGAGGAGCGGGAGCACGAGGCCGAGGAGGAGGCCCGGAAGAGCGGCAAGAAGGTCTCCGCGATCGCCCTCTCCGGCAAGGCCGCGTTCTTCATGTTCCTCTACCTGGAGGTGCTCGACGCGTCCTTCTCGTTCGACGGTGTCATCGGCGCCTTCGCCATCACCAACGAGATCGTGCTGATGGCCCTGGGCCTCGGCATCGGCGCCATGTACGTCCGTTCGCTCACGGTCTACCTGGTGCGGCAGGGCACCCTCGACGACTACGTCTACCTGGAGCACGGCGCCCACTACGCCATCGGCGCGCTGGCCGTCATCCTCCTCATCACCATCCAGTACCAGATCCACGAGCTCATCACCGGCATGGTCGGTGTCCTGCTGATCGGTTGGTCCTTCTGGTCCTCGGTCCGGCGCAACAAGGCGCTGGCGGCCGCGGGCGGGGACGACGAGGCGGGAACCAGGACGGAAGTCGCGTCCGGGGTGTGACCCGGTGGGGAATGAGGAACGCTCTCAGCGGGGCGGTCCGCGTGGCGACGGTTCTCCGGAGACGGAACCGGCCCGGCGGCCCGCCCCGCGGTGATGTGGGTGGCTGTGCGAGCTTTGGGACGGCCGTCGCCATCGGGCCGGGGGCACTTCCGATCGAGAGAACCGAGAGACGTGGGGGTTGGGGATGGGGTTCCTGGACAACCTGTGGCCGGGACGGCAGCCGCAGTTCGAGTCGGGCAACGCGCTGACCAGTTCGATCGTGCTCAGCAAGCGGCACGCCACGGTCTCGCTGGCCAAGAGCGGCGCGCTGAACGGCAATCTGCGGGTCAACCTCTCCTGGCGGATGCGCACGTCCGACATAGAAGGCAGATCTCGGCAGAGCGGCCGGCTGCTGCGGCCCCTGAAGATGTTCCAGCCCGATGTCGTCCAGGCACACACCCAGGGGATGGTCAACGTGGACCTGGACCTGGGCTGCATGTACGAGCTGAAGGACGGCACCAAGGGCGTGGTCCAGCCGCTGGGCAACTTCCTCGGCGACCTGAGCGCACCGCCGTACATACGGCTCAGCGGGGACGACCGCTTCGGGGCGCCGTCGGGCGAGACCGTCTACATCAATCTCGACCAGCGCGAGCACTTCAAGCGGCTGCTGTTCTTCGTCTACATCTACGACCAGACACCGGCCTTCGACCGCACGCACGCCAAGGTGACGCTCTACCCCGGCAACGGTCCGCAGATCGAGATCGAGCTTGACGAGCAAGCCCCGGAGGCGCGCTCCTGCGCGGTGTTCACGGTCGACAACTCCAAGGACGAGTTCGTCGTGCGGCGCGAGGTGAAGTTCGTGTACGGCTTCCAGTCGGAGCTGGACCGCATGTACGGCTGGGGTATGCAGTGGGGGCGCGGCTACAAGTCCCGGACCTGAGAACGGCGCGCCGGGCCGCGGTCGGTCCACGACAGACGTCCTGGTGCCGGGTGCGTGCCGCCCCGGCGCCATCTCACTGCCGTACGAACTGCGGACTTACTGCCGTACGAACTGCGGCCCCTGCGGAGGCAGCACGAAGTTCGGGTCGGGGGCGGGCGCCGCGGCCGGGGCGGGCTGCGGATAGCCGTAGGCGGCCTGGGACGCGGGCGCCTGCGGGTACCCGTAAGCGGGCGGGGGGACGGCCGGCTGCGGGGCCATCGGGGGCTGCGGGTAGCCGTATCCGGGCTGCTGGTGCTGGACCGTGACGTGCGCGTCGGGGCCGGGCGCCGGGGCGGGAGGGAACGCGGGCACGGGCGGCGGGTACGCGGGAGCAGGCACGGGCGCTGCCACGGGCGGGGACGCCGCTATCGGGGAGGGTGACGGCGCGGGGGACGGCGTGGGCAGGGGCGTCGGTGAGGTGACCGCGGAGGCCGAGGGCGACGGAGCGGGCTCCGCCACGGGCTCCGTCTCGTCGACCGAGATGCCGAAAGCGGTCGCCAGGCCGACCAGCCCGGTCGGATAGCCCTGCCCCACGGCCCGGAACTTCCAGCCATCGCCGCGCCGGTAGAGCTCCCCGCAGATGATCGCCGTCTCCTCGCCGGTCTCCGGACGTACGTCGAAGACGGCCAGCGGCTCCTCGCCGGTGCCCGCCGTGTCGTACAGCAGGATGCGCAGATCGCGCACCTGGGCGAATGCGGCGCCGTCGGAGGACGCGGCGATGATCACCTGCTCGACCGAGGGGTCGAGCGCGGTGAGGTCGGCCTCGATACTGTCCGTGAGCCCCTCGGGCACACTGCGCTTCGGCAGCCGTCGTACCAGGCCGGAGGGGTGGCGCGGCTGGTTGTAGAAGACGAAGTCCTCGTCCGAGCGCACGCGTCCGTCGACTCCCAGCAGCAGGGCCGAGGCGTCCACATCCGGAACCCCGGTGCCCGGCGTCCAGCGCAGCACGGCCCGTACGGCCATGGCGTCCAGAGGGACGTTCGAGCCTTTCACCATCGCGTGCGTCATGCCCGTCATCCTGCCTTCTGGCTGCCCGCGCGGACAACGCGGGGGTCGCTCGGGGTTTCCCGGAGGCGGCGCGTAGCAGGGCGAATCGCCGCACGTCGCGTGGTCGGTAAGTGGTCGGTAAATGGACGAGTTACCTGGAGTTCATGCTCACGGGGAACTCTTGACACTCTTCCGTACGTACTATTACCGGCCATGTGTCGTCCGGTCCGCCAGGTAGTACGGGGAAATAAATGCGTCATTTCGGGCACGTTGCGCCCTCGGCCCGAGAGAGGCTGTTCTTCCGGGACCCCTGCGTGTTCGGGGCGGATTCGCCAGCCCATGTTCTTTCGGCCGCTCTCGGGGCGACTCTGTACAGCCCCGCCACCAGACCACGACTCGCCGACGACATCATCAAGCAGGTCGCGCGCGGAGTCGTGTCGATGGTGCTCTGCCTGGAGGACTCGATCGACGACTCCGAGGTCGCCGGTGCCGAGGAGAACCTGGTCAGGCAGCTCGCCGACCTCGAAGCACGCGGCGACGAGCTCCCCCTGCTCTTCATCCGGGTCCGGGAACCCGGCCAGATCGTCGATCTGGTGCGCCGACTCGGCAGTGCCGTCCGGTTGTTGTCTGGATTTGTACTTCCGAAGTTCACGGAAGAGCGTGGCATGCCCTTCTTGGAAGCCCTCCTTCAAGCCGAAAAGGCATGCGGGCGGCGCCTGTTCGCGATGCCCGTTCTCGAATCGCCCGAGCTGCTGCACCTGGAGACGCGCCGGGAAACACTCCGGGGAATAGCCCGCACCGTCGACAAGTACCGCGAACGCGTGCTCGCGCTGCGACTCGGCGTCACCGACTTCTGCTCGGCGTACGGCCTTCGCAGGCCGCCCGACATGACGGCGTACGACGTGCAGATCGTCGGCGCCGTCATCGCCGACGTCGTCAACGTGCTGGGCCGGGCGGACGGCACGGGCTTCACGATCACCGGACCGGTGTGGGAGTACTTCCGGCTCCAGAAGCGCATGTTCAAACCGCAGCTGCGCCGCAGCCCCTTCCTGGAGGGCCGGGCCGAGGAACTGCGCACGGCACTGATCGAGCACGACCTGGACGGTCTCCTGCGCGAGATCGAGCTGGACCGGGCCAACGGTCTCCTCGGCAAGACCTGCATCCATCCGTCACACGTCGCGCCCGTGCACGCGCTGTCGGTGGTCAGCCACGAGGAGTTCAGCGACGCCCAGGACATCCTGCGGTCCGAACGCGACGGCGGCGGCGTCATGCGCTCCGCGTACACGAACAAGATGAACGAGGTGAAGCCGCACCGCGCCTGGGCCGAGCGGACCCTGCGGCGCGCCGAGGTCTTCGGCGTGGCGAGGGAGGACGTCGGCTTCGTGGAGCTGCTGGCGGCGGGGGGCGTGGAATGAGCGCCCCGAGTGAGGAGCGGACGTCGGGCATGGTGTGGTCGGGCAACTGGGTGACGGAACGGCTGGGCGTCGAACTCGTCGGCGACGGGAGGCCCGACGGCGACGGTGACCTGCGGGAACTGCTGGGCCTCGCCCTGCGCCGCAACCCCAAGCGGGCCCATCTGCTCGTGTCGAACGTGCTCGGCAAGCATGTGCCGCAGAAGCCCTCCGTGGTGTACGGCGCCGGATTCGAGCTGGGCCGGCGGGTGCGCGCGCTCCTCGGCGAGGCCGAGGCGCGCCGGGCGGTCGTGCTCGGATACGCGGAGACGGCCACCGGTCTCGGGCACGCGGTCGCGGACGGGCTCGGCGTGGCGCCGTACCTCCACTCCACGCGCCGGCCCGTCGACGGCGTGGCGCGTGCGGGCGGCTTCGAGGAGTCGCACTCGCACGCCACCTCGCATCTGCTGCTCCCGGAGGACCCCGGGCTGCTGGCGGGCGGCGGCCGGGGCGACGGCAAGGCGCCCGGCGTCGTCGCCGGGGAGCCGGGAGCCGTCGCCGACGCGCCGCTGGTGCTGGTGGACGACGAGTTCTCCACCGGCAACACCGTGCTCAACACCATCCGCGCCCTGCACGAGCGCTACCCGCGCGGACGGTACGTCGTCGTGGCCCTGGTGGACATGCGCTCACCCGCCGACCGGGGACGGCTGGCCGCGTTCGCCGCGGAGATCGGCGCGCGCGTCGACCTGGTCGCGCGGGGCTCGGGCACGGTCACGCTCCCGGACGGTGTCCTGGAGAAGGGCCGGGCGCTGGTCGCCGCACACGAGAAGGCCGGATCCGGCAGCCGGGAGCCGGTCGCCGGCCCGGGGCGCGCGTCCTGCACCCGGGTGGACCTGCGGTGGCCGGCCGGTGTGCCCGACGGCGGACGTCACGGCTTCACCCCCGCCCACCGGACCGCCCTGGAACGGGCACTGCCCACCATGGCCGCCCGCGTCGCCGCCGAGCTGGGCGACGCCCGACGCGTACTCGTCCTCGGATTCGAGGAGCTGATGTACGCCCCCCTCCGACTGGCCGCGGCACTGGAGGAGCGCACGGACGCCGAGGTGCGCTACTCGACGACCACGCGTTCCCCCGTCCTCGCCGTGGACGATCCGGGCTACGCGATACGCAGCCGACTGGTCTTCCCGGCCCACGACAACCCGGCCGACGGGCCCGGCGACCGGTACGCGTACAACGTCGCGGGCGCCGGGTTCGACGCCGTGGTCGTGACTGTCGACTCCGTCGCCGACACCCACGAACTCCATGCCCCCGGCGGCCTGTTGGCGCGGCTCGCCGCGCACACCGACCGTGTCCTGCTCGCCGTCGTTCCGTCGTACGTCCCCTCGTGCGGCCCCCGCCCCCACCTCCCCAACTCGCAGGTCCCCGACTCGCACGTTCCTGACCCATACGCCTGCGACTCTTACGCCTCCGAACGGCAGGAGCCTCCCACCGTGCTGCCCGAGCCCCTCCGCGGCCCCGTGTTCTCCTCCTACGCGCCGGACGAGGTCGGCTGGCTGCTCCAGGACCTCTCGCACGTCGAACTGGAGGCGCCGGTGGAGGAGCGCGAGGAGGCGATACAGAGCGGTGGCGCGCACTACGCCGAGTCGTTGCCCGTCGAGTACCAGCCGTCCGCCCGGTACCAGAGCCTGTTCAAGGCGGCGTTGGAACTGTCGGCCGCCCGCGTGGCCCGTGCCGTCGGCACCGTCACCGAGACGGTCCTCGCCGAGCGCACACCCCGCCCCGTCCTGGTCTCGCTCGTCAGGGCCGGCACCCCCGTCGGCATACTCATGCGCCGCTGGGCCCGCCACCGGCACGGTCTCGACCTGCCGCACTACGCCGTCTCCATCGTGCGCGGCCGGGGCATCGACGCCAACGCCCTGCGCTGGCTGGCCGCCCACCACGACCCGGCCGACGTCGTCTTCGTCGACGGCTGGACCGGCAAGGGGGCGATCACCCGCGAACTCGCCGAGGCCCTGGCCGAGTTCGACGGCGCGGAAGGGGGCGAGGGGGGCGTGAGGGCCAAGCGCTCCGGTGGCTTCGACCCGGAGATCGCGGTCCTGGCCGACCCGGGCGGCTGCGTGCGCACCTTCGGCACCCGTGAGGACTTCCTGATCCCGTCGGCCTGCCTCAACTCCACCGTGTCCGGGCTGGTCTCGCGTACGGTTCTCCGCTCCGACCTGGTCGGTCCCGACGACTTCCACGGTGCGAAGTTCTACCGGGAGCTCGCGGACGGCGATGTGTCCGGCCACTTCCTCGACACCGTCACCGCGTGCTTCGACGAGGTCGCCGACGCCGTGGACGCGGAGGTCGCGGCACTGCTCGCGGCCGACCGTACCCCCACCTGGGAGGGCTGGGCCGCGGTGGAGCGCATCAGCGAGGAGTACGGCATCCACGATGTGAACCTGGTCAAGCCGGGCGTCGGCGAGACCACCCGCGTTCTGCTGCGCCGTGTCCCGTGGAAGATCCTCGCCAGGCGCGGTGCGGGCGCGGACCTCGCCCACATCCGGCTGCTGGCGCAGCAGCGCGGGGTGCCGATCGAGGAGGTCGACGGACTCCCGTACACGTGCGTCGGGCTGATCCACCCGAAGTACACCCGGGGCGCGACGGGCGCGGACGGCAGGGCGGTGGAGTCGAAGTGACCGCACCGGACATGTCCCGCGACTCCGTGACCCTGGTCGCCAGCGATCTCGACCGCACCCTGATCTACTCCGCGGCGGCGCTCCGGCTGGCCATGCCGGACGCCGAGGCCCCCCGTCTGCTCTGTGTGGAGGTGTACGGGCACAAGCCCCTCTCCTACCTGACCGAGACGGCCGCGGCGCTGCTCGAGGAACTGGCCCGCACCACGGTCTTCGTCCCCACGACCACCCGCACCCGTGAGCAGTACGGGCGCATCCGCCTCCCCGGCCCCGCGCCCCGGTTCGCGATCTGTGCCAACGGCGGGCACCTTCTCGTCGACGGCGAGTCCGACCGCGACTGGCAGGCCCGGGTCTCCCGCAGGCTCGCCGCCGAGTCGGCCTCGCTCGCCGAGGTCCGCGCCCGCCTCCTGGCCGCGGCCGACCCCGCCTGGTTGCTCAAGGAGCGCGTGGCCGAGGACCTCTTCGCGTACCTCGTCGTGGAACGCTCGCAACTGCCCGACGGCTGGGTCGAGGAACTGGGGGAGTGGGCGGGGAGCCGTGGCTGGACGGTCTCTCTCCAGGGCCGCAAGATCTACGCCGTACCGGCCTCGCTCACCAAGAGCGCCGCCATGCGCGAGGTCGCCCGGCGCACGGGTGCCACGCGCACCCTCGCGGCCGGTGACAGCCTCCTCGACGCCGATCTGCTCCTGGCCGCCGACCACGCCTGGCGACCGGCCCACGGAGAACTCGCCGAAACCGGCTGGGACGTCCCGCACGTCCAGGCCACGGCCGAGGACGGGGTGGCCGCGGGCGAGGCGATCCTGAGACACCTCCTGCGGGCCTCCGGCCCGGACCTCCTTCCCGGGCCCCGACCGGAGCGGGCGCGCCGATCCGGAGACGGGTCCGCCGATTCGGAGCGTGCGCGCTGATCCGGGGGGCGTGCGTCGGCGCCGGGGCGGGCGTGCGTCGGTCCCGGCTCGCCGGTGCGGTCCGGTGCGGTCCGGTGCGGTCCGGTGCGGGACGTCCGGCGCGCCGACTGCCGACATGCGCGGGTGACCGACACACACACCGACTCGCCGACAGGCGCCGGGTTCACGTGCACTCGTGGTGAGCAGCGGCTTGCGATCGCCGCTTGCTCGCCCGTCGTCGCCTGCCCTCGCCCATTCTGGTCCGTCCCCGCCCGTCCTCCGGTGTGGGAGGCTGGGGCACGACGATCCCGGGAAGCGAGGGCCGGGGCACAATCAGGCCCGGGAAGATCCGGAGCCGGGGGAGCCCAGGGAACAGGCGGCCCCGAACCCGGTGGGACCGAACAGGAGCGTGCGATGGCCAAGGGCAACGAAACCAAGATCACGGATGAGCTGTACGCGTACATGCTGGCCCACAACCCGCCGCTCGACGCCGTGCAGCGGGAACTCGTCGAGACCACGTACGCGCGCCTGCCCGAGCACGCGGGCATGCAGTCCGCGGAGGAACAGGGACCGCTGCTCGCCTTCCTCGTCCGGCTGATCGGGGCCCGGCACATCGTGGAGGTCGGTACGTTCACCGGCTTCTCAGCCCTGTCGATGGCGCGCGCACTGCCCGCCGACGGGCGGCTGATCGCCTGCGACATCTCCGAGGAGTGGACCGCCTACGGCCGTGAGGCGTGGGAGCGGGCCGGAGTCGCCGACCGGATCGATCTCCGCATCGCCCCCGCGCTCGACACGCTGCGGGCGATGCCGGCCGAGCCGCACATCGACCTCGCCTATCTGGACGCGGACAAGGACAACTACATCCCGTACTGGGAAGAACTGGTGCCCCGGATGCGGCCGGGCGGTCTCCTCGTCGCGGACAACGTGCTCTTCCACGGCCTGGTGACCGATCCGCGGGCGACCGGCAGCGCGGCGGCGATCCGGGCGTTCAACGATCACGTGGCCGCCGATCCCCGGATGGAAAGCGTGATGCTGACCGTGGCCGACGGGCTGGCCCTCTCCCGCAAGCGGTAGGAGCCGGGACGCGCGCTCAGCCGCAGCAACCGCCGCCGCAGCAGCCGCCACCGCCCCCGGCACCCGCCGACGGGGCGGCAGACGCCGCCGATTTGGCGGACGACCCTCCCACGGCGACGGTGGAGAGCAGCTTCACGGTGTCGGAGTGTCCGGCGGGGCAGGAGGCCGGGTCCGAGGACTGGGCCATCGGGCGGCTGAGTTCGAACGTGTCTCCGCAGGAGCGGCAGCGGTACTCGTAACGAGGCATGCCCCCAGGCTATCCGTCACGGGACGACGGCAGACAGACATGTCTCCGGCCGGCGTCGGTGGCAGAGGGTGGCGGGTGCGGGGGCGGCCGGCAGGAGTGGTGGGTGCGCGGGCGGGTGTCAGGGGCGGCGGACGATCGGCATCGTCGCCGTTCTCCGTCTCAGCCCCAGCTCGCGCTCGGCCTCCTCCGGGTGGCGGGCCCGCCAGTACGGATTGTCGTGGGGGAGCCCGCCGCTGACCCGCCCGTACATCCCGAAGACCATCAGCATCAGGCCGACCACGAAGCTGAACAGCACGTTCTGGAGGTGGAAGGCGAGGAAGTTGAACTTCGTGTCGAGCAACGCGAGGTTGACGAAGCCACTGAGGATGAACGCGACACCCAGGACCATGTTGAGCGTCGAGGCGAAGTTGCCGCCGATCACCATTCCGGCGAAGAGCAGCAGGCCGACGCAGATGGAGAGGACGCTGAGCGCCCCGTTCGTGTTGAGGCCCGCGACGGTGGCGCCGCCGGTGCTGAAGAAGCCGATCCTGTCGATCAGCCCGAGGATCCCGAAGGCGAGCAGCACCAGCCCCATCAGCCCGGCCCCGATCCGGTAGACGCGGTTGAGCCGGTGATCGACCGGGAGGTGCTGGTCGAGCCGGGGGACTCTCCGGTTGCGGCGTCGAGGAGTCCGGCGTCCGATGGCATGCGGTGCGTGGGTGGCCATGTCGGCCTCCTTCAGGGCTTCCTTCAGGGCCTTCGCGCCTACTCCCAGGATCCGTCGAGGGCGACAGGGATGCATATCAGAGGAACGCATACACATCAGATCGGAGAGGAACGTGCGCGCACCGGGGCGGCAGGTACGCATGAGAGGCAAGGCACGCACCAGCAGGCAGGCATGGACGCATGCACGCATGGACGCATCAGGGGACGGTAGACGACCCAGAGGTGCAGAGGGACAGGGGCGTAGAGGGCACAGGGCCGCCCAGGGACGTAGAGGCTCAGAGACGTAGAGGGCACAGGGGCGGGGCGAACGTCCGGGGCGGCGCGCGTACCGGGGTGACCCGGGCCGGACGAGGAGCCCCCGCCCGAACGGATCAGGCGCCCGCGCCGCGTTCCTCACGGATCTCCGAGACCACCCGCGCGGCCGTGCGCCGCACCGCCTCGGTCTCGGTGAGGAAGTGCCAGTAGTCCGGGTGGTGCTCGTCCAGTCCGGCGACGGCGCGTTCCAGCCGGGCCACCGCGTCGTCGAGCGGGCGGGCGTGCCGGGGGTCAGGGGTGTTGCGTCCGGCCATGGCCAGGCGTTGGGCGTCCCTGATCGTGAACCGGGTCCGCTGGATCTCCTGCTGCGGGTCCTTCGACACGTCGTTCAGTCGGCCCAGCCGGTCGCCGGCCATGGACATCGCCTCGTCCGTGGCGTTCAGCAGGGCGCGTGCCGTGCTCAGACGGGAGGTGGCGTCGGCCCACCGCTGTTCGTCCCGCGCTCGGGCGGCTTCCTTCAGCTTCTCCTCGGCCTGCCGCACGTTGACCGCCGTCTGCTCGGGGACCGGCTGAAGGTCCTGCCAGCACGAGGCCGAGAAGCGCCGCCGCAATTCGCTCAGCACCGGCTCCACCGAGGCCGCTCGGGTCGTCAGTGCCTGGGCGCGCGTCCGCAGCGACACCAGCCGGTGGTCGATCTCCGCGGCCCGTGCGGGCAACCGGTCCGCATCGGCACGTACCGCCTCGGCGTCCCGCAGCACCCGGTCCGCGCGCTGCAGGGTCTCCTGGACGCCATGCCGCCCGGCGCCTTCATTGAGCTTGGTCAGCTCGGGGGCGAGGGCGGCCAACCGCGCGGCGAGGTCATCCGCTCGCAGTCCGGACGCCCGGACCGCATCGAGAGCATTGCTCGCTCCGAGGAGCGCCTGTCGCGCCCGCTCCACGGCCGGCGCGAGCCGGGCGAGCTGTGTCTCCGCCTTGCCCAGGAGCGGCCCGAGGCCGCGAGCGAACCGGTCCAGCTCACCCTTGACCCGTACCAGCTCGTCCCTGGCCGCGGTCAGCTCCGTCCTGGCCCGGGCCGCGACGGCCGGCTCCAGATCGTCCCGGTCGAGATCGTGCGCGTCGACCGCGGTGATGTACCGGTGGCTGGCCTCGTCGATCCGCCGCCCGAGAGCGTCGAAGTCGTCGACGGCCCTGCGCGAGTCGGGCGAACTGTCCACGGCGGTGATCGTCTCGATCGAGATCCGCACATCGCGCTGGGCCGTGTCCAGCTCGTAGAAGGCGGCGGCCGCGGCGTCCTTCGCGACCTGCGCTTCGGCGCGCTGACTCCCGCCGCGCCCGCCGAACCAACGCCTCGTACCCCCACCGGCGAACGCTGCGGGCAGGGCCGCCGCGAGCAGCGGCAACGGGAGCAGCGTCAGCGTGAGAACATCCCCGAGTGCTCCGCGGAACCGGGCATTCCCCGGCCTCCCGCGCCCCCTGGAACTCCTGGACCTTCCGGGTGCCTCGCTCCCGGAGTCCGCGACGGCTGAGCCCTTGGCACCCTGGGCACCCTTGGCGGCGAAAATCCTGGCGATGGTGCCCTTGGCGGTGGTGTCACCGGCGGAATCCCGACCCGCTCTCGCCTGCGGCCGCGCGTGTGTCGCCGTCACATCCCTCTCCCGTGCCGTTCCGCCCTGCCCGGTACATTCTCCCACCAGGTAAGGACGAACACACGGGCCGATCAGTTCGCGGTTCGAACCGTGATCCCGCCATTGTTGCTCCGAGCCTTCACGACATGAGAACTGTCGTCGCTGCGCGGCACGTCCACCGAGGTCCTTCCGTTGCGGGCGGTGGCACTCACCGCGTACTCCACGGAGCCGCCCGGCAGGCCGATGGTGATGCTTCCGTTGTCGCTCCGGGCCTTGACGAGGTCCGGAGCGGAGGCGAAGCCGAGCCGGATCCCGCCGTTGTCGCACTGCGCTTTCACGGACGTGGCCGAGATCCCCTCCGCGACGACGGTTCCGTTGTTGCTCTCCAACTCGAGTGGCCCGCTGGAGTCCCTGACGGTGACGCTGCCGTTGTTGTTGCGCAGGGTGAGGGGCGTGTCGAAGCCGGAGGCGGTGACCTTCCCGTTGCCGCCCTCGACGATCACCGCCACTCCGCGCGGCACCTTCACCTGGTGCCGCGAGCTGCAGTCACTGATCAGGGCCCGGCACTTCACCTGGAGCGTCAGCGTGTCGTCCCGCAGCCTCCACTGCGGTTCGGGCCCGCTCCCGGCGAACACCCAGCCGTCGACGTGCCGGGTCACCTCGACGTTCCGTACATCGGCGGGTGCGAGCTCCAGCGTCGTGTTGCCGGCGTCGATGGTCAGTGTCCTCCCGGTTGTGCTCCCGGTTCCTTCGCCGAGCGCGAACGACTTGTGCTCGGCGGGCGCGTCACCGGGATCCGAACTCCCGCAACCACTGACGGCGAGCCCCAGGAGCAGGGCTCCACCGGACGCGATGAGAGCACGGGTGCGGACTGCCACGATGATCTATCCCCCACGATTACGACGGGTGGTCCCCGACGGTGTGGCCTCACCGTACGCACGCGGCCCCGACCGCCGGAATCCGGTCGGCCACCGTGAGTGGGGTGGGGATAACCCCCCACCTCACCCGGCCCCGGCCCGATTCTCCGCCTGCCGCACCTTCGTCGCCCCCGTCGGCCCGGGACCGTTTGTGACCGTGGTCGATCGGCCATGTACCCTGTTGGTTCATCCACGGGTGCGTAGCTCAGGGGTAGAGCGCTGCTCTTACAAAGCAGATGTCGGCGGTTCGAAACCGTCCGCGCCCACCGTGAGAAATTGCAGGTGAGAGCCTGATTCGGCCCCACAGTCGCGATCGACTGAGGGGCCTTTCTCTGGCCGAAGTCCACTCAGAGTCCACATCCCCAAAAGATGAGCACTGCCCATCACTCGTTCGAGGGGGTGGAGGACGTGCGCTGACCACAGAGAGTACGGCGCATGGGAGGGGCAGGAGTGTCTCCCCGCGCACGCCTGACACGCGTACAGCGCCACCGGGACGCGTACCTCGCCCGTACTCGGATCGCTGTGCGGCATCGCGGCGCGCTGCGGCGAGGCGTGCCAGGACGTGACGGACATGCAGGAACCCCCTACGTCGACCGGTTGCTGGGCGATCACGGTAGAGGGCTCGCGGAACTGGGAGGGGGACAGTCTGCCCCCCGTCCCAGGGTGTCCCCCTTACCCGGTGGCGACGCCGACGGCGGCGGCCAGGCGGCTGGCCTCTCCTCGGAGGGCCCGCGGGGCGGTACGCCACAGGTCCGATGCGACCGTGCGGGCGGACGGGGTGAAAGCGACGGTCTCGGCCCCGATCTCGTGCGCGATCTTCATGACGTGGAGCGCTGCCGTGCGGTTCCCGCGCTGAAGATGCCCGCGGGCGACCTCTACCCAGAGGCGGGCGCGCCGCTCGCGAGACGGCATCACGTCCGGGTCGAGGTCGTCAGCGGCGCCGAGCGCGCGCCCGGCCTTCTTCAAGTCGACATCGACCGACACCGCGTGGAAGTCGACGTTCGCCCAGGCCGAAGACCGTGGACGGGTGCACGTACGAGGCAGGCAACGACTTCGCGACCTGGTCACCCTTCCCCCAGTACCGCCAGGCGTCGCCCTCCCGCCCCTCGCGCGCCGCCGTCACTGCGGCGTGGAGCTGGAGGGCTCCGTAGATGCCCCGCCAGTCGTCCGGCGCGTTCTCGAGGTGGGGGCGGATCGGGTCGGCGGCCTCGTCGACGACGCGCAACGCCTCCGCCGGGTAGCTGGTTTCCCGCATGATGTTGCCCATGTTCCAGGCGCTCGCCGCTATGGGCGCGGGCTGGTCGGCATCCTGCGCAGCCGACAGCGCACGGTCGGCCACCACCCACGCCAGCTCGGCCGGGGCGATGTACGCGGTCGCCTGCCCGGTCAGACGGTAGATGTCGGACAGCGCGCGACCAGGGCGGCTCGACGCTCGTCGCCGTCGAGCGTACGCACGGCCGTCTCTCCGTCGCGGATCAGCGCGGGCAGCAGGGCCCCGACTTCGGTGCGATTCCTGGCCGAGGTGTGCCACAGCCTCCACGTCTGATCCGCGCGCCCCTGAAGCACAGCCGGGGAGACGGGCCCGGCGGCCGGGGCCGCGAGGCTCCGCGTCATGACCGCAGCCCAGATGTCCGGCATGACCGGGTGCGAGAGGCGGCCGAGCGGCACCGGCTGCGCGGGACCGGCCTCGGTGCCGGTGATGACTGACAGATCGGACACCTGAAGCGCGGAGGCGAGCCTGAGCAGCAGGGTGTGCGAGCGAAGCTCCCGTTCACCAGTCTCAATCTTCTTCAGCCAGTCCGGGCCCCGGCCGCACAGCTCCGCCAAGACCGGCCGGGTCATGCCTCGTGACTCGCATAGGACTCGGATTCGTTCGCCAATGCCCAAATCTGATGCGGGGTGGGTCATGGGTCCCCTCCGTCGGCGGTCGGTTCCGTCAGCGTAGGGGCGGGCGACGCATTGAGGGGAGGCCGCGCGGCTCCCAGAAGTCCTTCCCGCACCGTCGTGCGATCCGGGCTGTGGCAATCGAACTACCTGACGAACTGATCGAACTGGAGCGCGCGGCCTGGGCCGAGCAGCAGGGGAACCGACTGACGGTCGAGACCGCGACGGCTGTGCAAGCGGCGATCACCGCCCACGCCGAGGCGACGGGGCAGTCCTGGTACGAGGTCGAGGCCGCGCTGAAGCGTGCCGTCCGGCACCCGGTCGACGGCACCGACGGATGAGCCCGGACACACGAAACCGCCCCCTCCCGCAACACGCACGGGAGGGGGCGGAACAGGGGGTCGGGGAACAGCGGAACGAAAACCGGCGTCTGTACGCTCCGTGACGATCCACCGCGGATGATGGCCCGTTATCCGCGGCACCGTCGCGATGAGCTGCGGCTACGCTCGGCCGAGGTCGCGTGAGGCGGCCCCGTTATCTGCGGCAAGGCCGCTGGCGCCAGTCCTCGTTCCGTTGTTCTTGAACCCCCGTCTCAGGTGCCCGAGCGCGGACTGCGTTGGATTCAGCCGGCCCAGACGCCAGAGTTCGCTGTGGTCGAGCCGAAGTCGAAGATGAAGCGGGTGCCGTCCAAGACGTCGGTGGCGACCACGGTCCACTGGCCCGCGTAGGCGGTCTTGAAGGAACTCTGGCAGTACCTGCTGCCAGAACTCTGGTAGAAGCAGACCGCGATTTTGGTCGTCGTGTTGGGCTTGATGTTGATGTCGTTGCAGTTGCTGGTCGTGGTGAGGGTGGTGGATCCGTTGTTCGGGTACCACCGGTCCCCCGCCGGTTTGGAGTAGGACTTCGCGCTGCCGTAGCAGGACTGGGCCGTGAGGGGCCCCGCGGTGGCCGTGGAAGTAGTTGCGGCCGTCAGTCCACCAGCCGCCAAAGCAGCGGCAGCCAGAATACGGATAGTGCGTGAACGGATACGCATGCTTCCCCCTACCTCTTACGCCGATTCATCCGACGCTCAGTGGACTGTAGGAACTCGCACAACCATCCGGATAGGTCATGTTCTGGACAATCTGATGAATGCTGGCGATTCTATTGGCCTCGATGTCCTGGCTCAGGCATCAGCCGCAAAATAGCCACGAGTGAAGCTCGGACCATAGGTTGGCTGGGTGTCACTCACCGAGGGAGTTGGGGGTTGCAGAACAACGGAACGAGGACTGGCGCCAGCGGCCTTGCCGCAGATATCGGGGCCGCCTCACGCGACCTCGGCCGAGCGTAGCCGCAGTTCATCGCGACGGTGCCGCGGATAACGGGCCATCATCCGCGGTGGATCGTCACGGAGCGTACAGACGCGGGTTTTCGTTCCGCTGTTCCCCGACCCTCGATCACTTTCGTGGCCCCTCGAAAGTGATCGAGGGGCCGTCCGCGCGCGGAGGTGGGGCTACTTGCGGCCTGCCACAGAGCCCCAGAGCCGCCTCGGCGAGGCCGATCACCGCCTCCAGACGTTGACCTTCTTGGTCGACAACAGCGCAGCGCCCTCCGGGCCCTTCATATGGGCGAGCACCCAAGTCTGCCTGCGCAGCGACCGTTCCGGCCCGTACGCCTGGTTCCGCCAGTGCCAGACACGATCCACCGGTCCCGGTACGTGCGCTGGTCCGTGCCGGCATCCGGGTCGCGGTCCTGCGGGACGTACTGTCGGCGCAGATCGGTGATGGTCACTTCCGGGGCGGGAAGGCCGTCGCGGGCGTATGCCCTGGCGATGGGCTTGTCTGCCCGCTCTGGTGTCCGGTAGAGGCTCGGATGTGGGACCTTCTCGACGGCCCCAGCGGCCCGCCTGTCACCGTCGGCGCCGCGCGCTTGGAGGCGGCGATCCTCGGCCTGCGGATTGTGGCTGCTGGGGATGGTGGCTGCCATGAACAATGCCTGCGGTTGGCGAACACGCTGAACCGGATGCTGCCCGAATGCCTCGATCGATCCGGAGTCTCCGTGGTTTGCCCCGCTGGCGGTTAATCCCCCGGGGTGCCCGATAGTCAGCTGAGAGGTTGCGGGGTGCCCGACAGTCAGCTGAGAGGTTGCACGACGAGGCCCCAGCTCTATGGCTGGGGCCTCGCCATGTCCCCCAGATGCGGCGGGTGGCCTCCTGCGCGACGGTGGAGAGAGCACTGAACCCACTCCCCTGGGAGAGTCATGATCGTCAAGATGCTGCATGAGAAGGGCCTGAAGTCCGAGCACGCCTACTGCGCCGGCTTCCTCTCGATCGGCTTGTCCGTGGCCTCGTGGTTCGGGTCGATGACGGTCGAGCCGCTTGGGGTGGCTCGTGCGGACCGGTGGGGCATTTTCGTGGGTGAGTGGGCGCCGACGTTCTTCGCCCTCGGCCTGGCCCTCGCGAACTATGAGCGCGCCGACGTCGATGTCGGCCTTGAGGCGGAATCGCTGCACCCCGTCACTGACTGACACCCATGTCTGGCCATCTGCCTGTGGTGGTGTACCCGCCTGATGAGTCGGGCGGGCGTCGGGTGCGCGTGGATGGGGAGATTCTCGGGATGGCCCACTCGCTTCGGGATGTCACTGAGTTTCTGCGCCGGGCTGGGATGGATGACATCAGCGAAGACGACGTGGCTCTGTCCGGGGTGATCGACTGGCGTGGGGGTGGGCCAGAACTGTGGCCGGCCCCGTGGTGAGCGTGCCGTCTGCAGGCGTCGCCGAGTTGTCCTGGGCATGGGCTCCTATCCCCCGGTCACCGGCTCGTACCCGTCCGACCCTCGGCTTCCGCTGCTGACCGCGGACGAGGCGCGGGAGGCGGCGCGGCTACTGCGGCACCTCGCCGACGACAGCGCGGAGGGACGGGCGGGCGGGGACCTGGCGGCGGATCTCGCCCGCTGGTTGCCTGCAGAGTGACGCGGCTCGTCCCGTCGGAGCAGTCACTCGTGACGGCACCAACCGCCGTGGCCGGTTGGTGCGGCAGGGTTTCCTTGGCCCTGCGCTCCCCATCACACTGATGCGATGGGGAGACAGAGCCAGCCAGTACATATGACCACTACTGACTCACCAATGACGGGGCGTGAGATAGCACTGAACTGGATGATCTGGGGAGCTGAAGCCCGGACTCTTACCGAGGCTGTTTCCAACCTTGAGGCGATTGCCGCGAGCCAGGCGGCCGATGCGGTCATCGGGGTGCGCTTCGTCGCGGTGCCAGACACGCACACGAGGGTGGGCCTCTTGTCTGGCGAGTCGATCGAGACTCGGACGGTCTACCAGGGGTATGGAACCGCCATCCGGTACTCGTGACGTGCCTTGCGACCTCCACTCGTGGACAGCGCGCTTTCCCGCCGGCCCTGCACACACGTCAGCGCCCGCGAGGTCGGTGTCAACCGCAAGACGGGCAACCGCTGGACCTACGGGCGGACGCTGAAGAACAGCACCGGCAAGGACTACGTCTACGCGCCGATCGCTGAGAAGAAGGACGGCCAGGTCTCCGACCGCTTCCTGTCCGAGGACGAGCGCGCACAGATAGCCGACCTGCTCTGCGCGGGCCACTCGCCGCGCTCGATAGCCCGTCGGCTTGGCGGCAGCCCGTCCACGATCAGCCGCGAGCTGCCACCGCAACAGCAACCCCGCCACCGGCGCCTACCAGCCCTTCCAGGCCCAGCGTCGTGCCGTGGCTCGGCGAGCCAGGTCGAAGGAAGGAAAGCTCCGGCGTGATCCGGAGCTGAAGGAGTCGTCGAGCTGCACCTGGGCAAACGCTGGAGCCCTGAGCAGATCAGTCGCGCGACGCGCGCTGCCAGCCGCGTTCCCTGGCCAGCCGGAACGGCATCTGTCCACAGAGACCATCTACCAGGCGATCTACCTGCCCCACCGTGGCGGCCACTCGTCCACCTTCCCGACGTTCGGTCGTGGCGCCGAGCACGTACGGGACGCCCTCGTCCGCACCTTCTACGGACCTTCCCGTCTCGCTCGCGCGCACGCTCACATGGGACCAGGGCAGCGAGATGGGCCGCCACGACGAGTTCACCCGCGCCACGAACATCCCGGTCTTCTTCTGTGACCCCGGCAGTCCCTGGCAGCGACCGACGAACGAGAACACGAACGGTCTTCTCCGCCAGTACTTCCCGAAGGGCACCGACCTGTCGATCCACTCAGCGGCCGACCTCGCCACTGTCGCAGCGGAACTCAACAACCGCCCCCGCAAGACCCTCGGCTGGCAGACTCCGGCTCACCACTTCAGTAGGCTCATCGCAACAGTCGAGTGACCAGGTGTTGCGACGGTTACTGGAATCCGCCGCTGGGTACCTCGGATGCTGAACGCGCGTCTGCGACCCTAGCCGCAGTCACTGACGACGGCCCTGTCGCGAGCGCGCAACGAGCGTCAACGCCGGGCCGCTTCCGGGCGGAAGACACTCGGCAGCGGACAGCAATGACCAACGACGACCTGTCGCAGGCGGGGACTCGGAGCCACTCTGGCAACGACCTCAGCTCACCCTTGGAGCCAAGACCCAGGGCGAGAAGGAGTAGCACGCATGCGTGGCCCCCTGCACACGGATGCCCCACGTGCAGGGGGGCTTGGGAGTGCTGCGCAGACTTCACGACCCTACGGGCGCGGCCGGCCTGCCTGGCAGTTAGAGGTCGGGAAGTCCGGTCAGGGCGGCCATCTGGCTGATCATCGTTCGGTTTGCGACGCCGGAGTAGGCGCGCACCTCGTCCACGGTGCCCGCGAAGTACTCACCGCGGACTGCCGAGCGGCCCACCTGGAGGCCGCCCGAAGCCGTCCATGATGTCGTGTCCACGGCAGTAGACGTGTTGGACAGCTGCCCGTTCACATAAAAGCGAAGCTCGTGGGCAGAGGCATCGAAGACGATGGCCAAGTGGTCGCCCACGCCGTGGGTATCGTCGTTGGGCAGAGCTTGCTCCTCAGTGATGACCACTTGCGGAGCAGTCGCCTCGTCCTTGGTGGACACCACGACTTCCCACTCCCCGCTTGCCGCCTGATACCGGATCCCGAGGCGGTCGGTGTGGGAGCCCGGGAGTGACAGAACGGTCTGCGTCCTGTTGTCGGCCGCGGCCAAGCGGGCGCGAACGGCGAGAGTGAAGCTCCTGTCCCCGCCGACCGGTGCAGCGGATGTCGCCGCCCAGTCACCGTCACCGTCGAGCCTGAGATCGCCCTGGCCAACCAGTGGAGGGTTTCCGAAGATGTCATCATTGTGGTAAATCCAGGCATCGCCGTTCAAAGTCAGCGGGAGGCCCTCGGGCTCCACATTGGGAGCGATTCCGCCGGGCGCCGCCTCCAAAGGCCAGTAGCCCTCCCGGCTCAGCGATGTCTCCTCGGCCCCGGCGCCGTATTCCTTTCCAGCCGCATAGGCGGCGCTGGGGAGCGTACCAAGTGTGAGTGAGAGCGCGGCGGTGCTCAGCGCCACAAACGCGGCGCGGTATCTGTCATGCATGACCCCCCCCTTGAAAGATTTGGTCAGGGTGCTGAACGATCTACCAGTCTCGCGCCTTCGAGCACAAGGAGTTCCGGCCGAGCAATTGTCAAGATCTGTGGATGGGACCGCGGCCTTGTCAGCGGGGCGGGTTAGGGTGGGCGGCGCCCGCTCGGGTTCCGGCCCGCAGTGTCTGCCATGGGCGGCCTGGGGCAAAGGGGGGTGGCTGGACGGTCCCTCTGGTACGCCTCGGGGATCGGAGTAGACGCCCGATCCCACCCCCCTTCACCCTCCTCGGCACGCCGCACCCGGGGCACCGCACTCGGACGCGTGCTCATGCCGCCAGTTCGTCGCGCTCGACCAGGACGCCGTTCTCGAACCGGGCGCCGGCGCGGACCGGGGCCACGAGGTGGGCGCCGCTGATCGCGCGCCAGCGGGCCTGGGCGGACTCGACGAGCTTCGTGCCGTCCAGGCGCACGCCGAGCAGGACCAGCACGCACGAGTGCGCCTGGCCGAGCCGGACCTTTGGGTGCACGCCGTCGGCCCACACGTACACGTAGTCGGTCTGCGACAAGTCGCGCTGCTGGAAGGCGGCGTGGTCGTCCTGCCACTGCTTGGTCAGCCGGGTCACAGTCGCGGGCGACAGCCCTGCCGCGCCGCCCAGGAACTGCTCCAGCGCGGGTACGAAGTCCCCGGACGAGAGGCCGTGCAGGTAGAGCAGCGGCAGCACCTCGGAGACCTTCGGGGACTTGCGGCACCACGGCGGCAGGATCTTCGAGGAGAACCGCTTGCGTTCGTCGGTGGCCTTGTCGATGCGCGGCCGTTCACGCGTGGTGCCTTGACCTCGACGGGACCGGCCGCAGTGACGACGGTGCGAGGTCGGTGGTGACCGTTGCGGACGACCAGGCGACGGCCCGCCGCGTTGGTCTCGGCAGCCAACTCGGCTACGTACTGGTCGACTTCGGCCTCCAGCGCGGCGGCCAGCATGCGGCGGGCGCCTTCGCGGACGATCTCATCGATCAGGGAGCCGGACTGGGTGGAGCCGTCGTCGGTGACTACGCTGAGCACGGGCGTGCCTTCCCGACCCGCGCTGCAACGCGGGCCTACTCGGTGACCATCAAAGGATCATTCGGGAAGGTATGCCTTCCGCGTGCCCTCCCGGAACCGATCCACAGGTCTTGAGCATTGCTCGTTCCGGCCGCCCGGATCACGTACCGGCCTACCTTCAAGGCGGCCGAGTATGCTGAGGCGAAGCAACTGCGCCGAGCAGTGCGGTACAGCAACGAAGTGCAGCAACCGCGATGACCTCAGCGGACCGACAGTACCTGCGAGGAGCCGAACGGCCAGCCCGAGCAACCTCGGTGACCGAACAGCCGGGAGTTCGCATCGAGGGGCAGTTGACATCCGCAGCCTGCTGGGCAGGCCGGCCATCAGGGACTGGCGGCGGGGAGAGCCTGCCACAGACCACGAGAGCAAGCGCCCACGGCCAGTACGGCAGTACGGCCAGTACGGCCCAAGGGAGACGCGGAGCACGCAACCTCGGCGCTGTCACTTTCGGACTCGTGAGCACGGGCAAGCACGATATCGTCGTGAACCGAGCCAACAATCACTCTCAAGCCTGGCTTGGGCCCCCGGACGCCTACGGCCGGGGGACCTTTTTCGTGATCAAACGCGCATGGACGCCGCTTCACCGAGAAGCCGCCGCCCCTCACATGAACGCCCGATCGCCCAGGCCATGAGGCTGACCGTCACGCCTCCTCGGTGTCGCCGTCCACGTCGGTGACGGCCCGTTCGATCGCGTTCTCGACAGCGGTGACGATCGTGGCGGTGTCGGCGCCCTTGCCGAGCTGTCCGGCGAGGGCCGTGATCGCGGCCGTCTGGGCGGCCAGCCTTTTGTCCATGGAGCGGATGCGGGCCTGCATGTCCTTGAGGATCGACTGCGCCTGCCACGTCGGGTTCGTCTTGTGGTCCGCCGCGTCGGTCGGGCCGGCGATCGCGTCGGTCTTCCATACGGCGTCGAAGATGTCCTTCTTGGTGATCCCCGCCATGGGGTCCTCCTCGTTCGGGTTCCAGCTCGCCGGGTGCTTCAGGCGCTCGGCCACGTCGGCGCGCAGTTCGACCATGGTGAAGCCGCGGGGGTCGACCTTGTCGGAGCTCCATTCCAGGTGGCCGATGACGGACTTGGCCGACCAGTCGTGCGCGCGGCACAGGGCGGCCTGTACGCGGACGATCGCGTCGTACTGCGCCTTGGGCCAGGGGTCCTTGCCGTTGCCGAGGTTCTCGCACTCCCAGCCGTAGAACCGTGCGTTGCCGTCGGTCCCGTTCGCGTTGCCCTTGGTGGGCGGGGTCGGCCGACTGCCGTACGACTCGGCGATCACCTGGTCCAGTACGCGGGGGTCGCCGCCGCCCGCGTGGTTCGCGCGGCCCCAGCCGACCATGTGGACCCGGCCGTCCTTCGCGATCATTCCGTGGCAGAGCGGGCCGGGCAGGGATGAGTACCCGTCACGGACCATGGCCACGGTGGACGCGGTGCCCTTGGTGACCGTGTGATGCACGATCGAGCCGTTGACGGGGCCCCACGCGCCCTTCGAATTTCGGTTGTGCGTCCGCCAGTTGCCGACCTCGACGACACGGACGCCCTCGGCGCGCAGCGCGGACATGACCTGTGCCGCACTCAGAGGCTTTGCCACGGAATCTCCTTTCGCCTTGCGGTGCACGCGGCATTCCGGAACCGGCCCACGCGTCCGTTGGCCGTCCCGTTCGCCGACTCCACTCCTCCGCCTGGTCCTTCGCCCGGAACACGGGCCGCAGATGTGGAACCCGCCGCTGTCACCCTGTACTTCGTGCCGCTCGCCGACAACCGTACGGACGTGGTCCGTTCCCGGCGGGACGAGTGGCTCGTACGAGTTGCATACCCCCGCAGTGACGGCCGGACTCGTCCCTGAGGTTCCGGTTGGTCCGCGTCTGGTCGCGGCCGGCCTACCGCGTGCGCCGGGCGCGCAGTTCGACCGCGTTCAGCAACAGGGCCAGGGCGGTCTCGAAGCGGTCGTCCTCGTCGACCTCGGCCAAGCAGGGGGCGGCGGACGCCAGGTGCGGGTAGCGGGTGGGGGAGAGGCCACGAGTACTCGCGCCGCCAGGCCATGCGGTCACCTTCCCGGGCCTCGGGGTCCGGGGCGGCGAAGGGCGCCTCGAACGCGCCCATGGCCAGGGACGTGTCGACGGGAGCGCGGTAGGAGCGGGCTCGGGAAGGGGACGGGGGCACGCGCGCCCGTGCTTGGTAGCTCGGGCCGTGCGCGCCCCTGCCCCCGACGAAAGTCATGGTCGTGACCTTCCGTTCGGCCAGGATCCACTGTGCTCCCGGCACTTACGTTCGCTTGCATGAAGCAAGCGTTGAGCGGAAACGGGGCCCGGAGCAAGGCCCGGCACGGCGACGGGAACGGCGGCGGGAGTGGGGCGCGGCCGTTGCTCGCCTGCGCCGTCCTGGGCTTGGGGGCCCTCGGTGTGGCGTGGCTCGCGCCCGGCGGATGGGGCACGGCCGGCCCGGTGGAGGTGACGGGCGGTGCCTCGGCATCCCTGTACCGGTCGGTGACCGGGGCGGTGGCGGACGGTCCGTCGTGGGCGGGACCGCTGCTGGAGGCGGCCACCGAGGGCACCCTGGTGGTGCTCGGGTTGCTGCTGGTGTGGGTGTGGTGGGGCGCGGTGCGGCGCGGGGAGACCCGGCTGTCCGCCGGTATGGTGCTCACCGGCGTCGGCACCGTACTGGCCTACGCGGTCAGCGAGGCCGTGAAGCTGGTGGTGGACGAGGCACGGCCCTGCCGGGTCCTGCACGGTGCGGCGGAGG
This sequence comes from Streptomyces sp. NPDC047982, assembly GCF_043204165.1. Classification (NCBI taxonomy): domain Bacteria; kingdom Bacillati; phylum Actinomycetota; class Actinomycetes; order Kitasatosporales; family Streptomycetaceae; genus Streptomyces; species Streptomyces sp. NPDC047982. The sequence goes on from NZ_JBIDBS010000002.1 coordinate 436,749, forward strand.
CGGTCGCCGAGTGCCCGCCGCCCGGCGACTGGTCGTTCCCGAGCAACCACGCCACGCTCGCCACCGGTCTCGCGGTCGGTCTGGCCGCCCTGCGGCCCCGCCTGGCGGCCGTCGTTCTGCCACTGGCCGGTGCGGCGGCACTGCTGCGGGTCATGGTGGGTGTGCACTACCCGCACGACGTGCTGGCCGGCGCGCTCCTCGCGGCCGCGGTGGTCGGGGCCGTGTTGCTCGCGTTCCTGCCGCTCGCCCAGGCGGCGGCGTCAGCGCTCGGGCGACGGTTCCGGAAGCGGAACGGGCGCGACGATTCCGGCCTCGTGAGCGACGACCGCCGCGGCGGCGCGGTTGTTCACCCCCAGCCGGGCCAGGATGGAACTCACATGCGCCTTGACCGTGCCTTCGACCACATGGAGGCGCCGGGCGATCTGCCCGTTGGACAGCCCGCTGCCGAGCAGGGCCAGCACATCGCGTTCCCGGGCGGTGAGGGCGCGGACCCGTTCCCGCGCGGCGCTGCGGCGACCGGCCCGGGCGCCCGCGCCGGTCTCCGACAGATGGGCGACGACCCGCGCCGCGACCTTCGGTGACAGATAGGCGGCGCCCTCGGCCACCGCGCGTACGCCCGCGATGAGCTCCTCGGGTTCGCCCGACTTGATCAGGAAGCCGGTGGCGCCGCCGCCAAGTGCCTGGAGGATGTACTCGTCCTCGCCGAAGGTCGTGAGCATCACGACTCCGGTCTCCGGTACCGTGCGCCGGATCTCGGCCGCCGCCTGGATACCGTTCGTGCCCGGCATCCGGATGTCGAGCACGGCGACGGCCGGGCGGTGGCGGCGGACCAGCTCCACGGCCTCGCGCCCGTCGCCCGCCTCGGCGACGACGTCGATCTCCGGATCGATGGACAGCACGGAGCGTACGCCCTTGCGGATCATCGGCTCGTCGTCGGCGACCAGTACCCGGATCATCGGCCGGTCACCGTCCTTTCCGAGTGGGTGCGTGCGGTGTGTGAGCCGCGCGTGGCATATGCGCTGCGTGGGGCATGTGTGTCCGGTTCATGGTGTCAGGGCCTCTTTCGACATCAGCCTGCCGTCGCGGAAGCAGAGCCGGTACGCGTCCCCGGACCGGTCGTCGAAGCGATCCGACGTCATCGCGTAGTACTCGCATGCGATGCCCTTCTCCCTCGGTTCCCCGTCCACCCGCCGCTGCGTGGTCTCACGCTCGGGAAGCAGCGGGCGCACCGTGTCCCGATCCTGTCCCACCCGCAGCCGGGCGTAGTCACCCGGGGCCAGTACGGACTGCTGGGCCGAGCGGATGTCCCAGCCCATGAGGGCGGCACTCAGCATCGCCCAGGCCACCAGCGGCAGCACGATCGCGGTCACCAGCGCCCGCCGGGCCCGGCTGCGGGCGCGGCGGTGCTCCTGGGGCAGTGTCGGAGCCGGCTCGTGGGGCGCCGTCGTCGCCGGGCGGCGGACGGACGGGGCGTGCGGCAGCCGGGCGGTGACCTCGAAGCCGTCCCCGCGGGGACCGTACGCGAAGGTGCCGCCCGCCAGCCGCACCCGTTCGTCCAGTCCGATCAGGCCCCGCCCGGTGCCCGGCACGGTCTCCGGGCCGCCGCGCGCGGGCGAGGGGCCGTTCCGCACGCGGACCGCGGTCTCCTCGGTGGTGTATGTCACCCATACGCTCACCGGGGCCAGCGGGGCGTGCTTGGCGGCGTTGGTGAGGGCTTCCTGGACGACGCGGTGGGCGGCCCGGGCGGCGGTCGGCGGCACGCCGCCGCCGTCGGTGTCGCCGTCGCCGTCGATCCGCAGGTCGACCGTGAGACCGGCAGCCACGGCGTCGTCGACCAGGCGGGGGATGCCGGTCCCGGATGCCCGCGGCGGTTCGTCGTCCGCCTCCTCCCGCAGGATGCCGATCACCTCGCCGAGCCGCTCCACCGACGCGGCTGCCCGTGCCCGGATCTCACCGGCCGCCGCCCGCTGGGCCTCGTCCAGGCCAGGGGCGAGCTTGAGGGCGCCCGCCGACAGGGCGATGAGACTCAGGTCGTGGCCGAGGACGTCGTGCATGTCCTGGGCGATCCGGGCCCGCTCCCGGGACCGGGCCTGCTCGGCGACGAGCCGCTGTTCGCGCTCCAGCCGGTCGGCCCGTTCCCAGCCCGCCCGGACGAGTTCCTGGTACTGGCGCCAGAACCGCCCGGCGAACCAGGGCAGCATCGCCGCCACCGACACCACGGCGACGTACCGCCCCGCCATGAGCAGCCAGGACGGCACCAGCGCCACCGCGACGACCCCGCCTGCGACGACGGCGACGAGCACCAGGAGCGTGGGCCCGGTCCTTCCTGGCTCCCGGCCGGCGAGGAAGGCAGCCACCGCCGCGGGTAGGGCCCACCACATACTGACGGCGCTCAGCCCGACACAGACCGCAGCGGCGACGGTCAGCAGACCGCCGGGGGCGAGGGCGGGCGGGGCCCAGGGGGCAAGGGCGCGTGCGGACCGCAGGACGACGGCGGGCCGCGTGCCCTTGTCCGGGGCGTGCGCCCGGGCACCCCGCCGGGCCGCGACGCCGGTCATCACTCTCTTCACCCGCACGACGGTACGCAGCCGGGAGGGTGTCCCGGCACTGCCGAAAGTCACCCTTGTCGCGCGCGCCGTCCTCCGTCCCCCGCCCAACGTCCTCCGTCCTCCGTCCTCCGTCCACGGTCCACCGTCCACCGTCCGCCGCCACCGCGCGCCGTCCTCCGCCCACCGCGAGTCGTCCCCGGCACCCAGCGAGCCGTCACTCGCACGGGCGCGTACGGGTGGTCGCGGCGAAACGCGCGGCGCAAGGTCGGTTCTGTTGCGCCGTCCCATCCGACCCATCCGAATCGTTCGGTTCCGTCCGGTTCCGATCGGTTCCGTCTGGTTCCGTTTGGTTCACCGGCCGCTCGGCCCACACGTCCTGCTCGTCCCGTTCCGGCCAAGGAGTTCCCATGGCACACTCAGCGCCCGCATCCGGCCCGATCCGTACCGGCGGTCACGGGGAAGCCAGCACCTGGGCGGTCGGCGGAACCATGTTCGCCGGTGTCCTGCTCCTCGTCGACGGCGTCTTCGGGGTGATCAAAGGCATCTCCGGCCTCGCCTCCGACCAGGTCTACGCGCGCATCAACAACTACACGTTCAGGTTCGACGTGACCTCGTGGGGCTGGATCCACCTCGTCCTCGGCATCGTGCTCGTGATCATCGGCTCGAGCATTCTCAGGGGAGCGATGTGGGCGCGCGCCGCCGGTGTGGTGCTCGCCGCCGTCAGCCTGGTCGTCAATTTCGCCTGGCTGCCGTACCAGCCGCTCTGGGCGATCATCTCCATCGCCATCGACACCTTCGTCATCTGGGCCCTGTGCACGGACCGGTCGACGGTGATCGCCTGACCGCTTCACCGCCTGACCGTTCGACTGCTTGATCGCTCGATGGTCCGAGCGTGGGCGTGGCGGGCGGGGAGGCAGGGGCGCGGTGGGCAGGGGCGGGGTCGGTATGCCCGGGGTCGGTATGCGCGGGGCGGGGCGTGTACGGGGCCACGGAGAAGCGAGGAGCGCGTACGCGTCCCGGCCGTTGTCAGTGGCTGGGGTCACACTGGATTCATGTGCCGCAGTATCAAGACGCTTCGACCGCCCGCCCTTCCCGAAGAGGCCACCGAGGAGGAGATCCGGGCCGCCGCCCTGCAGTTCGTACGCAAGGTGTCCGGCTTCCGTGCCCCGGCGGCGCACAATCGGGAGGTGTTCGACCGGGCCGTCGACGAGATCGCGGAAGCGACCGCCAGGCTGCTGGACGGACTGGAGATACGGGGCGCCGTCAGGACGCCGTAGTCGCCGCCGCGGAGGCACGACCGGTCGCGGTCACTGCCGCGGCCGGTCGGCGCATGAAGTACGCGGCCAGCGCGCCCGCCACGAACAGGGCGAGGACCGAGACGGCCGTGCCCACCCAGGTCGCGCCGAGCCACTGCCCGCCGAAGTAGCCGAGCCCCACGCTGTAACCGGCCCAGGCCGCACCCGCCAGTGCGGACCACGGCAGGAACTCCTTCACATTGCGGTGCGCGGCGCCCGCGCCCAGCGAGACCACCGACCGGCCGGCCGGTGCGAAACGCGCGATGATGACGAGGATGCCGCCGCCCCGGGAAAGGGCGCCTCCCAGGCGTTCCTGGGCCGACGTGAGGCGGCGGGAACGGGCGATGGCCCGGTCCAGACGTTCGCCGCCGCGCCAGGCCAGCCGGTATGCGACGAGGTCGCCGAGGACCGAGGCGGCGGTCGCGCAGAGGATCAGCGCGAGGAGTGACGGGACCTGGGGCACCTGTTCCACGGAGGCGGCGTCGGCCACGGTCGTCGAGCCCGCGGTGGCCGCGGTGGCGGCGGTGATGACCAGAACCCCACTGGGCAGCACGGGCAGGAAGACGTCCAGGAGCACTGAAACGGCGACCACCGCGTATATCCAGGAGCTGCCGGTCAACGCAGCCACACTCTCAAGCAAGTACTACTCCCCGGTCCGGGACAACGCCGCGACGTCGCAGGGGAGCGGCAGGAGCGGCACGGCCAGCTGTCCAGCCTACGCCCGACACTCATCCGATGATCCATAAAATAAGGACGATGTTGGGAAGCTCACGTATGCACGGAAAACGGGAGGAACGGGTTCCGGGCGTGAGTTCTGTGGGGGCTTCGCGCTCGTCCGGCGTGCTTCATCGCCGACAGGTGCCGGACGGTGCCCCCCATGGGGGCTCGGGTGATCGCGGGCGGCGGTCGTGGTCGGCCGAAAACGCGCCGGCGCCTTCGGGGGTGCGGCGCTGCCCGTGTCTCCCGGTGCGTCTGCGCCGGGTGGGCGGCTGCCCCCGCGCGGCCGGGCCGGCCGCGCCACGGGAAAGCCCCGCCCGGGCTTCCGCCCGGGCTTCCGCCCGGGCGGGGTGGTGTGTGCGCTCCGTGCCGCGTTCGACGGCCGGTCGTGTTCGGTGTCCGCCGGGTGTGCGGTGCCGGGAGGCCGCGCCGTGTCCGGCGGCTGCGCGGGTCCGGCAGCTTCGTTGCCCGGTGGCTTCGCTGTTCGGCGGCTCCGTCGTTCGGTGGCTGTGTCGTGTCCGGTGGGACGGTGGGGCTCAGCAGTTGTTCAGGATGGCCTGCAGCGCGCTCTTCTCGGCCGGGTCGACGTCCAGGTCGTAGTAGTGCTTCACGTGCACCCACGCGCGCGCGTAGGTGCAGCCGTACGAACTGCGCGGGGGCAGCCAGTCGGCCGGATCCTTGTCGCCCTTGGCCTGGTTGACGTTGTCCGTGACCGCGATGAGCTGAGGCCGCGTCAAGTCATTGGCGAACCCTTGCCGTTCGGCCGTGGTCCAGCCGCTTGCGCCGGACCGCCACGCCTCGGCGAGCGGTACCACGTGGTCGATGTCCAGGTCGGAGGCGAGGGTCCAGGTGGCGCCGTCGTACTCCGAGTACCAGGACCCGCCGACCGCAGCGCAGTTGGAGTCCTGCTGCACGTTCGTGCCGTCGCGCTCCAGCACGACCTCGCGGGTGTTGCACGCGCCGGACTGGGTGATCCAGTGCGGGAACTTGGACCGGCTGTAGCCGTCCGAAGAGCCCTCGGCCGCAACGGTGAGCTGGCTCAGATACGTACGTGCGGTCGATGCCGAGACCGGCGTGGGCATGGCCGCCTGGGCGGTCGGTGCGTTGAGCAGCCCGGTCGTTGCGGCGAGGGCTGTGGATGCTGCGGCGACGGCGAGGTGACGCGCGTAGACGCCTGACATGCGAACTCCCTTGACGTGGGGGGATCTTGGACGTGCGACCGGTCGGGTCCGGTCATCGTGGCGGCGCCAGGTTTCCGTGGGGTGGGCGCCAGGTTACAGGGTGGCGACATGAGCACGTCACATCAAGGGGTCTGGTGAACCGGACTGGGGTGCGGGGGCGTGGGCATGCGTCTGCGCGGGCGTATGCGCTGAGACGGTGACAAGTGAGCCATGCGGAAGGGGAATTCGCGATCCGGGAGGCTGGGCGGCTGGCCGCGGCTGAGTGGTTGTGCGGCCGGGGGCTGGATGGGTGGGCACGGTCGGGGCGGGTGATCGCGCTGACGGGCAAGCCGGGTGGCCGACTGACGGGGCGAACGTTGCCTGATGCGGCACTGGGGCGTGTTTCGAAAGTGGCGTCGTCCGCCCGAAGGGCGGGGCCCGCAGCGTCCGGTGCGGTGCATCCGAAGGCGGAGGGTCGTCCTCGTACGGGGCGTACGTGGACGATCCCGGCGACGTGGCGAGGCGCCGTGTCAGGCGTCGCGGGCCGGACGGGACTTTCGGAAGACGCCCTAGGGGGAGGGGGTCAGTTCGCTTCGATGCGCAGTCGGATCGAGCCGTCGGCCGCCGTCTCCACTCGCAGTCGCGTCAGGTCCTCGACGTGTGCGTCGGGCGAGAGCGCCGCCGCCCGGGTGCCGACGCCCACGATACGCATGCCCGCAGCCCGGCCGGCCGCGATGCCCGCTTCGGAGTCCTCGAAGACGATGCAGTCCGCCGGGGCGAAGCCCAGCTCGGCCGCGCCCTTGAGGAAGCCCTCGGGGTTCGGCTTGCTGGCTCCGACGCGCTCGGCGGTGACGCGGACCGACGGCATCCGCAGGCCGGAGGCCGTCATTCTCGTACGGGCCAGCGCCTCGTCGGCCGAGGTCACCAGGGCGTGCGGAAGCGTGGCGATCGCGTCCATGAAGGCCCGCGCTCCGGTGACCGGGACGACGCCGTCGGTGTCGGCGGTCTCCTCGGCGAGCATCGCCCGGTTGTCCGCGTGGTTCTGCTCCATGGGGCGGTCCGGGAGGAGTACCGCCATGGTGGCGTAGCCCTGACGTCCGTGGACCACCTTCAGCACGGCCTCCGCGTCGAGACCCTCGCGTGATGCCCAGCGCCGCCAGCAGCGTTCCACGACGGCGTCGGAATTCACGAGGGTGCCGTCCATGTCCAGGAGGAGAGCACGGGCTGTGAGGGTGGTGGCCGGCATGGGCTGCTCCAGGGCGCGGGGAGGTGGCGGCGCGGGGTGGAGAACAAGCAGCCTCGCCCGCCGGTCAGGGGGTGGCGGGCGGAGGCTACTTTGTTCCATCACGATACAAAAAACGGCGTGGGAACGCCAATCGAACCCCGAACGCGGTGGGGCGGACGGGGACGGGTGGGCGGTACCGGGTGATAGCGGCGGGGCAGTCGGGGCGGGGGCGGGAAGGTTGCCGGGCGCGGCGGCGAACAGCCGGATCACGGGCCGGCCGGGCCGGGGAGAGTCCCGGACCGGCCGAATGCCCATGTCCTCGGTGGTGAGGCTCGCCCGGGGTGCGCGAGCCGTGCGTCGCCGGCCTCCGGTGCCACGTCGCCCCGCAGCTTGACGTACAGCCGGATGCGTAGCGGATCGAAGTCCTCCGCCGCGATCTGCGCCCCTGTCGGCCGCCGGCCGTTCGGCTCGTCGGCGCTCGGCGGCCTCGCCGCCGCTCACCGGGGCCACCGTGCGGCGCGTTCCCCGCACGCGCACGCAGGGGCCGGTGCCCGGATCGCCGTTCATGATCGAGACCCCGCCCGCGCTCTTCGGCCTGAACATGTGCATGCCGCACTCCGGGCCCATATGCCCGGTCATGGTGGACCCCTCTGAACTGCCCGCGATTATGCGGTCCGGCACGGGAATGCCGATGCCGTCCGAAACGCGGTCAACCGCCGTGTGTCCCGCTCGGTGCCCGAGATCTCGGCAGGCCATAACCGCATGAAACATCCAGGATGGGGATGTAGCGGACCCGAGGAGACGTTTCCATGGCGCAGCACCCGAGCCCCCCGGAGCCGGAACCGGAACGGGCAGCCGCAGAGCAACCGGAACGGACAGCGGCAGAGGAATCCGAACCGACGCCGGAGCCGGAACCGCCATCCGCGCGGGAACCTGAACCGACATCCGGGCCGAAAACTGAACGGCGAGCTGAACGGCGAGCGGCACGGCAAGCTGCACCGAAACCTGAACCGACGTCCGAATCGCCATCGGGCACGGAATCGGAACCGGAATCGGAACCAGGACCGGAATCTGAATCGACCTCCGGTCAGAACCGCTCCACCCGGTCGGCCCTGGTGGCCATCGGGGCGCTGCTCCTCGGCATGCTGCTGGCCGCACTCGACCAGACCATCGTGTCCACCGCGCTGCCGACCATCGTCAGCGATCTCGGCGGGCTGGAACACCTTTCCTGGGTGGTGACGGCCTACCTGCTGGCGTCGACCGCGGCCACGCCGCTCTGGGGCAAACTCGGCGACCAGTACGGCCGCAAGAAGCTGTTCCAGGCCGCCATCGTCATCTTCCTCATCGGCTCCGTCCTCTGCGGGGTCGCCCAGGACATGCCGCAGCTGATCGGTTTCCGGGCCCTTCAGGGCCTCGGCGGCGGCGGTCTCATGGTGCTCTCGATGGCGATCGTCGGCGACCTCGTGCCGCCGCGCGAACGCGGAAAGTACCAGGGCCTGTTCGGTGCGGTCTTCGGGGCGACGAGCATTCTCGGGCCGCTGCTCGGCGGCTTCTTCACCGAGCACCTCAGCTGGCGCTGGGTCTTCTACGTCAACCTGCCGATCGGCGTCGTCGCGCTCCTCGTGATCGCCGCCGTGCTGCGCATCCCGGTCCACCGTACGAAGCACACCATCGACTACCTCGGTACGTTCCTCATCGCCTCCGTCGCCACCTGTCTGGTCCTCGTCGCCTCGCTCGGCGGCTCCACCTGGGCCTGGGGCTCGGCGCAGGTCGTCGCGCTCTCCGCCCTGAGCGTGCTGCTGGTGGTGGCCTTCGTCCGCACGGAACGCCGTGCCACCGAACCCGTCATCCCGCTGACGCTGTTCCGGGGCAGGACCTTCACCCTCGTCTCCGCCATCAGCTTCGTCGTCGGCTTCGCGATGTTCGGCGCGATGACCTATCTGCCGACCTTCCTCCAGGTGGTGCACCACATCACGCCGACCATGTCCGGCGTGCACATGCTGCCCATGGTGCTGGGGCTGCTCCTCACCTCCACCGCCTCCGGGCAGATCGTCAGCCGTACCGGCCGCTGGAAGGTCTTCCCGATCGTGGGCACCGGCGTCACCGCGCTCGGCCTGTTGCTCCTGCACCGGCTGACCGAGACGAGCGGCACCTGGCAGATGAGCGCCTGCTTCTTCGTCTTCGGCGCCGGCCTCGGCCTGGTGGTGCAGGTCCTGGTGCTGGCCGTGCAGAACGCCGTCACGTACCGGGACCTCGGTGTCGCCACGTCCGGTGCCACGTTCTTCCGTTCCATCGGAGCCTCGTTCGGTGTCGCCGTCTTCGGCACGATCTTCACGAACCGGCTCACCGACGAGCTGGCCGCGGCGCTCGCCGGGCACCCCCTGCCGTACGGCGCCAGTGCCGGACGGCTGGCCGCCGACCCGCGCGCCATCGACCGGCTGCCGCCCGCGCTGCGGACGCAGGTGCTCCACGCGTACGCGACATCGATCACCGATGTGTTCCTGTACGCGGCTCCGATCGTCCTGATCGCGTTCGTCTTCGCCTGGTTCCTCAGGGAGGACCGGCTGCGCGGCTCGGTGACCGCCCCGGAACCCAGCGAGACACTGGCGTCCAACCCCGTCGAGCGCTCCTCGTACGACGAATGCGCCCGGGCCCTGTCGGTGCTCGCCACCCGCCAGGGACGTCGCGAGACCTACGAGAAGATCACCAGGGAGGCGGGGTACGACCTGCTGCCCGCAGCGAGCTGGATGCTGCTGAGGATCAGGCATCACGGCACGGTCGAACCGGCCCTGCTCGCCGACACCACTCCCGTGCCCCTGCGGGTGATCGGTGACGGGGCGCGGCAGCTGGAGGAACGTGGCCTGGTCCGGCGCGAGGGTCTGCGGATGGTGCTCACCGATGCCGGTTGCGAAGTGGTCGTGAAGCTCGCGGAGGCCCGTGAACGGCTGATGGCCGAGTGGCTCGGGGACTGGTGGGGGCCGGAACGGCCCACCGATCTCGTCAGGCTGGTGGCGGAACTGACCGCCGTGACGAGCGGATCCCGCAAGGAACGGCCGCATGGCCCCGAGCCGCGCCGCGACCACGCCGCCGGACCGGTCGGCCGCCCTGCGGACACGTCCTGAGCGCCCTTGCCGGGCGCCCGTCCTTTCAGAGGCGGCGCCGCTTCCGGAGACCGCCGTTGCCCGGAGCCGACGGCCGTATTGACATCCTCGCCCCCGTGAACGAGGGCGATTCCCGTCTACCGCGCCGTTGAAGGCTGCGGTGTCGGGTGGGTTCCCGCTTCGCTGCGCGGTGCCGGGACGAGTCCCGGTCTTACCT